>JBFXEP010000366.1:0-3898 GCA_050179995.1 Hyphomicrobium sp. | reverse complement strand
CCAGACGCGAATAGGCGTTGCGCTTTGACGGGCTTTCCTCAAAATTTGCCCACAGATTTGTCAATTTCAGAGCATAATAGTATCCGTAAGGCACTCGCGGCGATCAGCAAATGCCGCTCCGGGAGAGGCGAGCAACTCTCGTGAAGCGGCGCATTGGGGAGGAACGGCGGAGCTGAAATACCGATACGGCTCGAGAGAGCCGGGCGCACCGACCATCGAGAGGGCGAATGGCCGGAGCGTTGATTACGACAGGCGGGGATTTGTGCATCCAATCCGCGAGACGCATTTGTCTCGTCATACGAGGATCATATGGCACTTTACCTCGCCGTCGCCAACCGCAAGGGAGGTGTCGGAAAATCGACGGCCTCCATCATGCTCGCGCACAGCCTTAGCACGTGGGGCGGCAAGCGCGTCCTAGTCGTCGATATCGACTCCCAATGCAATGCATCCATCATTCTGCTCGGCGGCTGCGGCTGGCGGGAAGCCCGTGACGGGCGCAAGACGATTTCCGATTACTTCGTCGATTGCTTCAAGACTCCGCACACGATCCCCGAGACGTACCTGGTCAAGGAGACCGGCGACGTCGTGGGCTCGGGCGGCAGGCGGCCGGTGCTCGATCTCCTGCCCGGATCGCTCCTCATCGACGAGGTGCAGGGGGATCTCTTCCTCGACCTTGCCAGCAGCAGCATCGGCAAGAGCTCGATCATCGATCTCTCGCAGCGGCTCGGCAAGCTCCTGCGGCGGTGGGACGCGAGCTATGACGTCGTCATCATGGACTGCGCGCCGGGGCTCTCCTTCGTCACGCACGCGGCCATCGCCATCGCCGACCGCGTCATCGTGCCGTTCCGGCCCGACTACGTGTCGCTGATGGCCATCGATCGCATCTCGCTGGTCGCGGAGGGCGTCACCAACCTCGACGAGCTCGCGGCGATCCCGATCAGCCGGCGGCGCTACATGTGCCTGCCCAACTTCGTGCGCGGGCGCGGGCAGGAGCGGCTCTTGATCGAGGAGGTCGGCCTCACGCATCCCCTGACCCGCGTGCAGCTCTCGCATCGCGACGGCATCGCCAACGCGTTCGAGTGGAGCGCGGATGCGCGCTCGATCGAGGACAAGTACGGGGATGGGGTCGCGGACCTCAGGGGGCTTTACGACGAGGTTTCGGCGTCGATGTTGGCCACGATCTCGCCTGCGAAGGGGTATGCAGATGACTCGCACCGAGCGCTCAGCGCGTAGGGAGCTGCGCACGCTCATCTCGTGCGCCATGAGCAAGGAGCGCGGCCTCTCGGACGAGGCGGTGCGCCGTGTGGTCAACCGCATCCTCAGGCAGTCGGACCGGCTGGCGGAGCTCGGCGGAGCGCTCAAGACGGCGCGCTGCGAGGTCTCAGAGGCGAAGCCCGCGCCGGTTGCGGCGCCTCTGCCGCCGGCGCCCGCCCAGGCGTTCGACCCTTATGAGATCGGGGCGGTGGTGACGCTGCACAGGCTCGGGGCGCCCGGGCTCATGGACCGCCTCTCCGGCATCGCGAGCGTCGACCATCTGGTCAGCCTCGCCAGGGCGCAGAACCTGGCGCTCAAGTCCGGCTGGTCGACGGCGGACGAGCTTCGGGCCGCGATCGTGGCCTGCGCCGAGCAGCGCCTCGCCGAGCGCCGCGCCGCGGCGGCGGTGCGGTAGCGTCTTTACCCCCTCACCCTCACCCTAACCCTCTCCCCAAGGGGAGAGGGAATAGTGCCCCATCAGATCGCTCGACCTCGGCCTCTCCCCTTGGGGAGAGGCCGGAAGCGATCGGTCATGGCGGAGCCATGCTCCGCTTGACATCGCTTCCGGGTGAGGAGGCACTGCGCTACGACTTGGTCGTGACGTAGCTGCCGGGGGCGGGCTCGATGACGCCGAGCTTCTCGCCGGGCTCGCGCGGGATGGTCCAGCCGCCCGAGTGGCGGGCGAGCCATTCGGCCCAATAGGGCCACCAGGAACCGGCATGTTCCTTGGCCATGCCCATCCATTCATCGAGCGTATCGGCGGCGGCCTTGCTCGCGGTCCAGTACTGGTACTTCATCTTGTCGGGCGGGTTCACGACACCCGCGATATGCCCCGATCCCGCCAGCACGAACTCGACCGGGCCGCCGAGCATGCGCGAGCCGATGAAGACCGACTTCGCGGGCGCGATGTGGTCCTCCCTGGTCGCCAGCTCGAACACGGGCAGCTTCACCTTCTTCAGGTCGAGCTTGATGCCCGCGAGCGTCATCTCGCCCTTGGCGAGCTTGTTCTCGTTGTAAAATTCCTCGAGGTAGAAGCCGTGGTTGGCGGCCGGCATCCGCGTAGAGTCCTGGTTCCAGTAGAGAAGGTCGAACGGGAACGGCTTCTTGCCCAGCATGTAGTTGTTGACGATGTACGGCCAGATGAGGTCGCGCGGGCGCATCATGTTGAAGACGTTGGCCATGCGCGAGCCGTCGAGGTAGCCGCGCTCGGCCATCATCTCCTTCAGCGAGTCGAGCTGGCTGTCGTTGGTAAAGAGCAGGAGGTCGCCGGCCTTCGAGAAATCGAGCTGCGTGGTCAGGAAGGTCACCGAGCGGAACGGCTCCTCGCCGCGCGCGGCGAGGTAGGCGAGCGTCGAGCCGAGCAGCGTGCCGCCGACGCAATAGCCGACGACATTGCTCTTCTCGATGCCGGTCTCGCGGCGCACCGCGTCGGCCGCGGTCAGCACGCCCTCGAGCATGTAGTCCTCGAAGCTCTTGTGGGCGAGGCGCTCATCCGGGTTCACCCAGGAGACGACGAACACGGTGAAGCCCTGGTCGACGGCGAACTTCAGGAAGCTCTTCGGCGGCGTGAGATCGAGGATGTAGTACTTGTTGATCCACGGCGGGATGACGAGGAGGGGCGCCTCGCGCACCTTGTCGGTGGTCGGCGCGTACTGGATAAGCTGGAAGATCTCGTTCTCGAAGACGACCTTGCCGGGCGTGGTGGCGAGGTTGCGGCCTACCTCGAAGGCCTCGGTGTCGGTCTGGCTGATCTTCAGGAGGTCGCCCGACTTCTCCATGTCGTGGACGAGGTGGCTCATGCCCTGCACGAGGTTCTTGGCATTGGTGGCGAAGGTCTCGCGCACGACCTCGGGATTGGTCATGGGGAAGTTCGACGGCGAGAGCGCGCTCGAGAGCTGGCGCAGATAGAACTCGGCCTTGTGGCGCGTCGGCTCGTCGAGGCCGTCGGTCTGCTGCAGCACATCCTCGGCCCAGTGCGTGGTCAGGAGGTAGGCCTGCTTCCAGAAGTCGAAATAGGGGTTCGACGTCCACTCCGGGTCCTTGAAGCGGTTGTCGGACGGCTCCGGCTCGGCGACGGGCTCGACCGCCTCGCCCAGCATGCGGCGGATGGAGGCGTTCCAAAGATCAATGTAGGAGCTCATGAGCGCGCCCTGCGCCTCGGCGAGCTTGGCGGGGTCGGTGAGCCAGGCGCGGGCGATGTCGGCCAGCGTGCCTGCGGCCTCGGTGATCTCGCTCGCTGCGGAGTAGGGGCTGATCTTGGCGTCGGGGCGCTCGAGCAGCTCCGACATGACGCGCCCGCCCTCCTCGAAGACGCGCAGGAGGTTCCTGGCGAACTCCTCGGGGTTCTCGATGCGATACGGCGTCGACGGGGGGCGTGTCTGCTCGTTCATGGCCGGGACCATATGCCCACAAACTGCCGCCGCCTAGTAGGACGAACGACGCATAGGAGCCGCGAACAGGATGTGCACAGCCTCTGCGGCAGGGTGCCACCTCTGGACGTTGTGGGCCCCCATGGCGTAAATACCGTGACGGTCTGAGATCCCGATTTTTCGCAGCCTTATCCGGCGCGCCTGCTGCCTCGGCAGCCCACACACCCGGGATCCGCCACACGCCGGGATTGCAGCCAACCGAGAGACCCTCGTGA
>JBFXEP010000365.1:0-3904 GCA_050179995.1 Hyphomicrobium sp. | reverse complement strand
ACTAATCCGCCTGCATCCTGCGCTATCGCGATTGCGATCAGTGATCAATTAGCCGCACACCGAGGGATCTCCCTTCGCGACAAGGCGTCTATTCCCGTCTATGGTCCCGCCGCCGCGCGCTGCGCCGACCGTGCGCACCGAGCAAAATCCAGGAGGAGAAGTGACGGCGCCGATCGAGAACGCTCCGGCGGCTGACCAAAGCTTGCCGGACCGTAGGGCCTGGATCGTCCTATGGTTGTTTGCGTTGACCATGTTCGCGTCGGCATTCCTCCTGTTCTTGATCCAACCCATGTTCGCCAAGATGGTCTTGCCGCTGCTCGGTGGTGGCCCGTCCGTTTGGGCGGTCGCGCTGCTCTTCTTCCAGGGCGCGCTTCTCGTCGGATACGCATATGCGCATCTCCTGACGCGCTATGGCCCGCCGCGCTGGTCGGGTTATGTGCACCTGGCCCTGTCGGCGGCCGCGTTCGTCGCGCTGCCGATAGCTGTTCCCGAAGGCTGGTCCGATCCGCCGACCCGCGATCCCTACCTATGGCAGCTCGCCCTGCTCGCCTCCGCCATCGGGCTCCCGTTTGTCGCCGTATCGGCCAACGCGCCGCTCTTGCAGGCCTGGTTCGCGCGCACCGGGCATAAGGATGCGGCCGACCCCTACTTTCTTTATGCCGCCTCCAACTTCGGCAGCCTGCTCGCACTCCTGGGCTATCCGCTGGTGTTTGAGCCGCTCCTGGGGCTCAAGGCGCTGGCGCTGGTGTGGACCGGCGGTTTTGCAACTCTCATTTTTGCGCTCGCGGCTTGCTTTTTCGTAATGCGCAGCCTGGCGGCGACGCAACCTGCCGCTGCAGCGGCGCCGAGCGGGCCCGCGCCGGGATGGCGCGCCCGCGCCACGTGGGTTGGGCTCGCGTTCGTGCCCTCGGCCCTGCTCACCGCCTTCACGACTCACGTCGCCACGGACGTCGCCTCGGCGCCTCTGATCTGGGTCATCCCGCTCGTGCTCTATCTCGCGAGCTTCGTCGTCGTGTTCCGCGAGCGCGCCCTCGTTCCGCGCTCCGTTCTGCTGACGCTGCACGCGGCGGCCGTCATCCTGGCGCTGCTCCAACTCGCGCAAACCGAGAAGGAGACCTGGTTCTACGCAGCGGGCTTCGGCGTGGCCGCCTTCATCACCGTCACGCTCGTCGCCCACCGCACGCTCTACGAGCAACGCCCCGACGCGAGCCGCTTGACCGAGTTCTACCTCTGGATGTCGGCGGGTGGCGTGCTCGGTGGAATCTTCGCGGCCCTCATCGCGCCGCGGATTTTCTCGGAGGTGTTCGAGTATCCGCTGCTGTTGGCCCTGAGCTTCGCTTGCCGCCCCGGCGCCTTGGAGCTCAATCGCGAGAGCCGGCGAGCGCTCCTCGGGCTATTGGCCATGATCGCCGCCGCAGCAGCCGTCATTCACTGGGGCCCGTCGCTCGCTTCGACCTATCAGCTCGATTTCCGCGGCTGGGGCTCGACGGCCGCCATCGCGGCCTTGTTCGCTCTCATGGCGCTCGTCGTCTGGCGCCATCCGCCGCACCTGCTGTTCGTGGCCATGAGCATCTATCTCGCGGTCGTCATGCTGCCGTCGGGCGTGCGCCGCGGCAACGCGGAGCGTAGCTACTTCGGCGTCTACCGCGTCACCCAGTCGGACGATGGCCAGTTCAACGTGCTCCAGCACGGCACCACGCTGCATGGTGCGCAGCGCATCCGCGATCAGCGCGGCAACCCGGTCGCCAGCACCACTCCGGCCACCTACTACCATCCGCACAGCCCGATGGCCTCGGCCATTCGCTTGATGGGCTCCCTGGCGGCATCCGAACGATTCGACCCCAAGTTCGGCGTCATCGGGCTCGGCACCGGCGCGCTGGCATGCCACTCGGCGTCGGGAGAGACGTGGCGCTTCTTCGAGATCGATCCGCTCGTGGTCGCCATCGCCAACTCGAGGAAGTTCACCTACCTCGTCAACTGCCAGCCCGACGCACACATCATTATTGGTGACGCGCGCCTGACCTTTGCCAGGGAGCCCGACGAAAGCTACGACCTCGTCATCGTCGATGCGTTCTCCTCCGACGCCATCCCCGTCCACCTGCTGACGGCCGAGGCGCTCGGCACCTATGCGGCGAAGGTTAAGCCCATGGGCGCCGTCGTGCTGCACATCTCCAACCGGTACTTGGATCTCGAGCAGGTCCTCGCCTCCACCTTGCCGGTCATCGGCGGGCTGCACGCCGTGACCGTCGAGGACGCCACCCCGGAGCAGAGCTACGTGGCGACCGGCTCGACCATCGTCATCTACGCCAAGAGCATGCACGCCATTGACCGTTTCCGCATCATCCCCGGCGCGCGCGAGCTCCCCGCACCGCATCTCGCGCCCTGGACCGACGATGCCTCGGACGTGCTGGGGCCGTTCCTGTCGAAGATCCGCAAGCGCGGATAGCCGGCCGGAGGGGCGGGACGGCCGTCTGCAGCCCCGAGTTGCATGGCTGGGGCGAGCCCGCTATGAGGAACACGCGGCGGTCCGCCGTTCTCAGACTTCGAGCGAAAACCCATGCACGTTGACGACAAGACCGTGCGGCGCATTGCGCGCCTGGCGCGCATCAAGATCACCGGCGACGAGGCCCAGAGCCTCGAGGGCGAGCTGTCGGGCATCCTCAACTGGGTCGAGCAGCTGGATGAGGTCGATACCGCGGGCATCCCTCCCATGACCCGTGTCGTCGCCCAGGAGCTCAAGAAGCGAGCCGACCGTGTGACGGATGGCGGGATCGCCGACGCGATCGTCAAGAACGCGCCCATGGTCGACGACCACTACTTTGTCGTCCCCAAGGTCGTGGAATAGTCTGAGTGGCAACGCAACCGGAGGTCCGAGGATGTCCAAGCTGTTCGCACTGCTGGCCGTGGCGCTGATCGCGACCGGCCTTCTCGTACTCGCCGTGCCGCGCGACGAGGCCGTGCCGGGTGGCGCTCGCTCGCTCTCGCCCCAGGCCGTGAGCGACGTGCCGGTCTACCTTTTGAAGGCCCGTGAGTTCGCCGAGCAGGTCAACGCGCCGCTCTCGATCTTCTTCGGCCTCGTGAGCCTCTTCTATTCGCGCCGCAGCTATCACATCAACAAGGCGCGCGCCGAGGCGGAAAGGGCGCGTTCGGTTTGAACACCCCGCCGCTTGCAGTCCCCATGCGCCCGTTGCTGATCGCCTGCGCCCTGGCGCTGCCGTTCGCGGCCGGCGCCAAGGAGCGCGCCGAGTTTCTGTTGGGCCAGTACGCCACCGCCGAGCAGTGCGAGAAACTTCGCAAGGTCGAGGCAGGCGGGCCGAGGAACGCCGGCACCGCGCCCGAGCTGCTCGACGCCGACGGCTTCAAGGGTTGGGAAGGCGCGTGCGAGTTCACGAAGGTGTTCGAGCACGAGCCGGGAAAGACCTGGATGGCGCTCACGATCTGCTCCGAAGGCATGACCATGACGCCGACCACGTACGTCTTCGACAAGCTCGAGGGCGAGGACAGCTTTGAGGTGCATGACGCCAGGGACGAGGACGGTCCAGGGCTCTACAAGCGCTGCGATGCCAAGAAGGAAACCGGCAAGTGAGCGACCTGACGAGCCTGACGCTGGCCGAAGCGCGCGACGGGCTGAGGAAAAAGACGTTCTCGGCGACCGAGCTCGCCGAAGCCCACATCGCCGCCATCGGCGAGGCCAACGCCGCGCTCAACGCCTATGTGCTGGTGACGCCGGAGCACGCGCTGGCAGGGGCCAAGGCGTCGGACGCGCGCCTCGCCAAGGGAGAGGCCCGCCCGCTCGAGGGCCTGCCGCTCGGCAACAAGGATCTCTTCTGCACCAACGGCATCCGCACCACCGCCTGCTCGCGCATCCTCGGCGATTTCACGCCCACCTATGAATCGACGGTCG
>JBFXEP010000364.1:0-3919 GCA_050179995.1 Hyphomicrobium sp. | reverse complement strand
TCGTGATCGAGGACGGGAGCGGGCAGAGCCATGTGGCGATCGTCGCCAAGGCGCTCGGCATTCCCGCCGTGGGACAGGCGGAGGATATCGTCGAGCGCGTGACGGCGGGCGACGCCATCATCGTCGATGGCGTGATCGGCGAGGTGCACGTGCGCCCGTCGAGCGAGGTGGTGTCCGCCTACACCGACAAGGTGCGCTTCCGGGCGCGGCGGCAGAAGCAGTACGAGGCGCTGCGCGATCTGCCGGCCGTGACGATGGACGGCGAGATGGTGACGCTGCAGATCAATGCCGGCCTGCTCGCCGACATGCCGCACGTCAAGGAATCGGGCAGCGACGGAATCGGGCTGTTCCGCACCGAGCTCATGTTCATGCTGTCGCACACGCTGCCGCGCGTCGACCGGCAGGCGCAGGCCTACGCGGCCGTGCTCGACGAGGCAGCCGGCAAACCGGTGGTGTTCCGCTCGCTCGACATCGGCGGCGACAAGATCCTGCCCTACCTGCCGCACGTGCCGGAGGAGAACCCGGCCATCGGCTGGCGCGCGATCCGCATGTCGCTCGACCGGCCGGCGCTGTTTCGCATGCAGATCAGGGCGTTGCTGCGCGCGGCCGCGGGGCGCGAGCTGCGCGTCATGATCCCGATGGTCTCGGTTCCGACGGAGATGGACGAGATCAAGGTTCTGATCGACAAGGAGCTCGATCTCGCCAAGTCGCGCGGCACGTCTTCGCCCGGCAAGCTCCTCATCGGGGCCATGATCGAGGTGCCGAGCGTGCTGTTCGAGCTCGACGAGCTCCTGAAGCGCGTCGACTTCGTGTCGGTCGGCAGCAACGATCTCCTGCAGTTCCTGTTCGCCGCCGACCGCTCGAACTCGCGCGTGGTCAACCGGTTCGACTCGCTGTGTGTGGCGCCGTTGCGCGCGCTGAAGCAGCTTGCCGCGGCCTGCCGGAAGCACGATACGCCGCTCACGCTGTGCGGTGAGATGGCGGGACGTCCGATCGAGGCCATGTGCCTCATCGGGCTCGGGTTTCGCACGCTGTCGATGGCGCCGGCGTCGATCGGGCCGGTCAAGACCATGATCCGGGCGCTCAACGCACGCGCGATCACGCGGCTGCTCGACGGGCTTCTCGCCGGGCAGACCGGCAGCCTCAGGCCCGATCTTGAGGATTTCGCGGCCAAGCACGGCATCGAGGTCTAGAAGGCGAATAGGGAATTTGCTTGCGGGCGGGCGCCGATGGCGTCATGTCGCGAGGAACAACAAACACCACCCACAGCCATGAGCGTCATTCCAAAAGAAAAGCTGGCTCGCCTCGTCGAGCGCTACGAGACCATCCAGGCCGAGCTCAACCAGGGCGCGGCGCAGGCAGTCTATGTGAAGCTCACACGCGAGTTCTCGGAGCTGCAGCCCTTGATCGCCGCCGTGCGGGAGCTCGAGGCCGCGGAGCAAGAGCAGAGCGACCTCGAGGCGCTGATCAAGGACTCGTCGCAGGACAAGGACGTCGCCCTGATGGCGCGCGAGGAGCTCGCGGCCATCGGCCCGCGCATCGAAGACATGGAGCACAAGCTTCGTGTGCTGCTGCTGCCCAAGGATGCGGCCGACGAGAAGAGCGCTATCCTAGAGGTGCGCGCGGGCACCGGCGGCGACGAGGCGGCGCTGTTCGCGGCCGACCTCTTCCGCATGTACCAGCGCTATGCGGACCTGCATGGATGGACGACGGAGATCATCTCCATCTCCGAGAGCGACCTCGGAGGCTGCAAGGAGGTGATCGCCTCGATCACCGGGCGCGGCGTGTTCGCGCGGCTCAAGTACGAGAGCGGCGTGCATCGCGTGCAGCGCATCCCGGCGACGGAAAGCGGCGGGCGCATCCACACCTCGGCGGCGACAGTCGCCGTGCTGCCCGAGGCCGAGGACATCGACATCGATATCAAGGACCAGGACATCCGCATCGACACCATGCGCGCGGGCGGTGCCGGCGGGCAGCACGTCAACAAGACGGACAGCGCGGTGCGCATCACGCACCTCCCGACGGGCCTCGTCGTGGTGTCGGCGGAGAAATCGCAGCATCAGAACCGGCGGCTCGCCATGCAGGTGCTGCGCTCGCGCCTCTTCGAGCTCGAGCGGGAGCGCGCCGACAGCCAGCGGAGCGAAGCCCGCAAGAGCCAGGTCGGGTCGGGCGACAGGTCGCAGCGCATCCGCACCTACAATTTCCCGCAAGGGCGCGTGACCGACCACCGCATCAACATGACCCTGCACAACATCGACCGCATCATGGAAGGCGTGGGGCTCGACGAGATCATCGACCAGCTCATCGCCGAGGATCAGGCGTCGGCGCTGGCCGCGATGCAGGGCCATGGAGCCTAAGGCCGGGGAGGCCAGCGTCGTGCTCGCGGGGCTCACGGCGCGTGAGGCCATGGCGGCGCTGGCGCGCGTGCTCGATGCGGCCGGCCTCGACGGGGCCTTGCGCGACGCGCGCCTGTTGCTGCTCGAGGCGCTCTCGATATCTGCGGTCGATCTCCTGCGCGATCCGGAGCGGCGGCTCGCGACGGACGAGGCGGCGCGGCTCGCTGCGTTCGGTGAGCGGCGGCTCCAGCGCGAGCCGGTGTCACGCATCCTAGGTGCGCGTGGGTTCTACGGCCGCACATTTCACATCACGCCGGCGACGCTCGATCCGCGGCCGTGCACGGAGACGCTGATCGAGGCGGCGCTCGACCTCGCCGACGCGGAGGGCTGGCGGGATCAGCCCATCCGCATCGTCGATATCGGCACCGGGTCGGGCGCGCTGCTCGTCACGCTCTTGGCCGAGCTGCCGCTCGCGACCGGCGTCGGCACGGACATCAGCGAGGAGGCGCTGCGAGGGGCGCGCGGCAACGCGGAGCGGCTCGGTGTTGCGGCGCGGGCGGAGTTTCTTAATCGGCGGACCCTTGACGGAATCGAGGGCAGCTTCCATCTCCTAATATCGAACCCGCCCTACATTCCGACCGCCGACATCGCCTCACTCCAGCCCGAGGTGCGGGACTTCGATCCTCGGGCGGCGCTCGACGGCGGCGCCGACGGGCTCGATCTCTATCGCCAGCTGGCGGTGGGGCTCGGGCGAATCGTAGCGGCGGGATGGGCCCTGTTCGAGGTGGGGGCCGGGCAGGCGGAGGACGTGGCGGGGCTGCTCCGCGCGGCCCTCGGCGGCTCCGGGGCCCCGCCCGAGATCAGGCTCTGGACGGATTTAGGGCAGCATACACGCTGTGTTGCAGTGCGGACACGGCCGTCCTCAGGGCGCTAAAAACACTTGGATTTGCCCGGCTCCGGGTCTAATGTAGGAGTCAGAAAGTTTAACCCCGTGCGCATTTGACTGTTGGCGGCCGATCGTTCCGTTATCCGGCTGTCATCATTCCGCGCATGATGAGGTGCGAGACAGGCATATGCCGTCCGTGGCGCCGCATCGGCAGGCGCCCGATAGCAACAAAAAGCCGTTCGCATCTAAGCTCCTCCCTTTGGGCATGCTGGCTTTCGTTCGGGCACGAGAAGAGAGACGGATCAGGGCAGCGGACGCGGGGGTCCGCACAAGCCCGATCGCTACGCGCACGTCCTGACCGGGGCGCGCGCCGGCGAGTTTTGGGGGGCATCGCCGGGAAACCGGCTCAGCTCAACGCAGCCTGAGGGCTACGAGAGGCATGGCTTACGTGCTGCCCGCATGAAGGGGGCGGCAGTGCTTTTTTTCCACAACGATCGAGATTGGAGTCCATGAGGCAGGGACAGCAGAACCGCAGAGGACGCGGCCGCAACAACAACAACAACGGCAATAATAGCCAGAACCGCAAAGGGCAGAACCCGTTGACGCGGAGCTTCGAAAGCACGGGGCCTGACGTCAAGCTGCGCGGCACGCCGGCCCATATCGCGGAAAAGTACATTGCGCTCGCGCGCGATGCGCA
>JBFXEP010000363.1:0-3924 GCA_050179995.1 Hyphomicrobium sp. | reverse complement strand
ACCCCGGCCATGCCTGACGTTGCTCCCAATCGGTTGCACATCAGCCGCCACTACGGGTAACCGTTCCACCGAGCGCACCGCACGGGGGATGGGCGACTCGTGCCGGCAGGTCTCCTGGCTCACGGCTCAAGCGTCTCTCTCCAGCCTTCCCGGCGCTCCAAGCGGAGCGTCAGTGGCGTCGTTGGAGAGGACTTGCCGCTTACAGTTGCGGGCGCAGCCACGGATTTAGCGCTTCACGCGCCTCACCGTGTTCCCTCTTCGTCATCCACGCCCTCGCGGGCGTGGCAACACCGTCACGCCCTCTAAAGCGCAGTACGGGGGGCCAACTGTCAATGCCAATTTGCGGCGCGGTCCGGAGGACGCCTTGTCGCGAGACAGTTCTGCAACATGGATTAGTCGACTTCGGCGGGCGCGCGAAGGCCGCCAACCTAGCTCAGGACAGGGTGTCGCAGCTACGCCGTCGCGCGCCGCTTCAAACCACGCTTAAGAAAGCGGATGCAACGGTGCTGCAAGGCGACCGTCCGCAAGCGCAATGTCAGCCAACTTCATGGCGACGCCACGATGTCGCAGGCGGCCGTTGCGGTTTCTTCTGAAACTTCGCGTAGCCCAGAAAGCGCGCAAACACGGGACACGGCGCTCGGCTGGGCAAGGCATGAGCAGAATGCATCTCGGCTCTGCTCTGGCGAGGCTTGAGCGCCGGCTCGCAATTCAGATATCCCGTCACGCAACACACGCCGACCGGACCCCCGTCCAGGCTGGCGCGACCGGACCGCCAGGAGACGGGCGGCCGGATCGAGGGAAAAGAAAGAAAGGTTTTCGATCATGACCACCATCTCTCATCTCGCTTCCGGCGAGGCGGCCCGTTTGTCCCTTCTGGCTCGTGTCGTCGGCCTCGCATCCAAGCCGGTGACCGACTACCTCGCGCGGAATTCGACGGCCTCGATCCTGCACGCGCTCGATGATCGCACGCTGGACGACATCGGCATTCTGCGCGGCGAGATCGACGCAGTCGTGCACAAGCGGGGCTGACCCTCGCCCAACGGCCGCACTCAAATGTGCAGGCTGTCGCGTACGGCATAGAGTGCGTAAGCCGCCCTCAAACCCCAGCGTAATGCGGCGTTTGAGGGCGGCAGTTTTTTGGGCAAGCCCCTGAGGAGGGCCGGGACGTCGCTTTCGGTGGCGGCGCCGGCCAGGAGGTCGGCGGCGAGCCGGCCGGCCCAGGGCATGGTGGCGGTTCCCGAGCCGTGGCAGCCGAACGCGAAGGCGACGCTCGGATCGTCGGGATCGCGGCCGAGGGCGAGCGTGCGGCGTGCCGTGATGCAGACGAGGCCACGCCAGGCGAAGGCGATCTCGGCATCGGCGAAGGCGGGCAGCACGCGGCGCAGGGTGGTGAGCGTGGCGCGCGCCTGATCCTCCGCGGCGTCGGGGGTGCCCTGCGTATCGCCGCGTCCGCCGAGGAGAATGCGTCCGTCGGGCAGGCGGCGATAGTAAGAGAGCAAACCGCGCGAATTGTAGATCGGTGTCAGGGTGCGGAAGCCGCGGGCGTCGAGCTCGCGATCGCCGTAGGCCTGCGTGACGATGATGCTGGAGATGGCGGGCAGGCCGCGATAGGTGACGACGGGGGCGAGGTCGTTCGGCGTGTAGCCGTTGGTCGCGATCAGCACGCGCGGAGCACGGATGCTCGCGCCGCCTGCCGTCACGAGGCGATGCGTCTGTCCCTCACGACGCCAGTCGACGATCTCGGTGGCGGTATAGATGCGGGCGCCGCCGGCGCGGGCGCGTCTGGCGTGCATGCGGGCGAGCCGCAAGGGGTGCATGGCACGGCCCGGCCGAAGATTGAGGCCGCCCCAGGTTTCCGGCCCGTCGTGCACTTCCTCCCTGTATCGATCGCGATCGAGGAACTCGGCTGCGACACCGAAGCGCCGCTTGAGCGTGTCGGCGAGCTCGGCGAGCGCGGGGGCGACGCTCGGATGATGGGCGACGCAGAGATTGCCGTCGCCGACCGGCTCGCAATCGGCGCCGTCGCTGGCCATGAAGGCGTCCAGCTGCTCGACGGCCTCGACCTGCGATCTCCAATAGCGGCGGGTCTCGTCCTCGCCGACGCGACGCACCATGTCGGCAAGCTCGAGCTTCTCGCCGCCCATGGATACGAAGCCGGCGTTCATGCCCGACGCGCCCCAGCCGATGCATGTGCCGGCTTCGAGCACGCAGGCGCTCATGCCGTGACGGGTCGTCAACTGGTGTGCGGCGGAGAGCCCGGCGTAGCCGCCGCCGATGATGGCGACGTCGGCTCCGATGTCCTCCTCGAGGCGCGCGGCCTCGTCGTCCTTCGGCGGGCCGGCGGTGGCCATCCAATAGGTGTCCGGCAGCCGGCCGAAGGCGTAAAGGTCGCCGTCGTAGACGCGTTCCCTCATGCGAGCGTTTCCTGGCGAGACGCGCCCGGCGTACCAGGACTCCGAGGGGCTGCCAAGGCTGCCGTCAGGGCGAGAAGATGCTCGATATGGCGTCGGCGAGGCTGGTGAGGCCCGCCGGCCCGCCGGCGGAGGCTTCCTGGTCCTGGCGGCGCCGCGGCCGGGCTGCGGCGATCTCCGTCTCGTAGCGTGGGGTGACGAACGGCACGCCCTTGCCGAGCAGGACCGCGCCCATGCGCTTGTCGATGCCATAGAGGTCGCCGTAGGTGCGCAAGGTGCCGTCGTCGTCCACCATGGCCGTGAAGTAGGTCATGTGCACGGGGATGTGTGTGGTGAGCGCGACCTCGCGTGTGCCGCCGTTCCAAAGGCCCGCCACCTCGCGCGCCGACCAGCCCTTGTCGTAAGCGAGCAGGACCTCGGCGAGCTTCTGCGGGTTGCCGACGCGCATGCAGCCGTGGGAGAGGCCGCGGAACGATCGCCCGAAGAGATCGCGGTCCGGCGTGTCGTGCATGTAGACGTCATGCGTGTTCGGGAACAGGAACTTGACCTTGCCGAGCACGTTGGTCGGTCCCGGCGGCTGGCGGAACTCATAAGCTGCGATGTTGGCGCCCGCCCAGTCCACCTGGTTGGGATCGATGGGGCGGCCCTGGTAGTAGGCCTCGAGCTTGTGCTGCTCGAGGATGGCGCTGCTCGAGGGCGCGCCGGTGAAGAGGCCGATGAGGCCGCCGCCCGCGCTTTTGCGCAGGAGGGGCGCCAGCTCCTTCCGCTTGATGCCGTCGGGCACGCCCCAGCTCGGATGGAAAACGATCTGCTTCATGTCGGCCGAGAAGGCGGGGGTCGGCCAATCGGGCAGGCCGACGACGATGCGATCGGTGTGGACCGTCTCCCCGTCCTTCACGATTCGGGTCAGGAACTCGGGCACGTTGTTCCAGACGTGGACGGCGCCGAGGTCGTCGGGCATCCAGCGCCAGCGCTCCATGTTGACGAGGATGCGTCCGATGCGGAGGGCGTCCTCCGGGCTTTCGCGCCGGGGCGTCTCATCCGAGGCTTTGCCCGCGGGGGGTAGAACGACTTGCAACTTCTCGCCGTAGGCAAGCTTGCTGTGCCCGGTCGCGGGATCGCGCAGCTTGATGAGCTTCTGGCGCAGCTGTGCGAACTGCTCGTGCCGGGGATGGAGCGACTGCAGGTAGGCGTCGGGGGCGTCGCTGGCGGCGATGCCGGCCAGTACGTCCTTCGGTGCGTGCAATGGCAGCTTGTAGTCGAGGAGCTTCGAGAGGCTGGACGGCGTCCTGATGCGTCCGCCGCGGGCGTAGCGAGCGTATTTCAAGACGGCGAAGGTGAGCTCGATCTCGGTTGCGGCGGCGGCCTCGGGCGTGAGATCGCCCGTGCCCGGTTGCGGGACGGAGAAGTCGCGGGCGCTGAGGCCCCAATCGTCGGCGTTGGCGATCTCGGCGATGACGGCGCGGCCCCGCTCCGAGAAGTCCGCTTCGGTCGTCCAGAGGAGCGGTGCGCC
>JBFXEP010000362.1:0-3931 GCA_050179995.1 Hyphomicrobium sp. | reverse complement strand
GGGCCGGAGAGCCAAGGATTTCGACGATGACCAGGCGCTGTGAGTTGACGGGCAAGTTGCCGCTTTCGGGCAATATCCGGAGCCATGCCGAGAACGCGACGCGGCGCAAGTTCCGCCCCAACCTGGTCCGGGTCACGCTGATCAGCGAGGCGCTCGGCCGCCAGGTTAAGCTCCGCATCTCGGCGCATGCGCTGAAGTCGGTCGAGCACCGCGGCGGGCTCGACGCCTTCCTACTCAAGGCCAATGCGGAGGATCTCTCGGCGGAGTGCCTGAAGCTCAAGCGCGAGATCGCCAAGGCGCTGGCCGAGAAGGCCGCCGCGGCCGCCTAAAGCGCAATCGCGCTCTAGGCTTTTGTTGGGACCGATTTTCCACGCTTCGGACTTTTCCCGCGCTGCCGATTCACGCCGCGCCGGATAGGCGGCGCGACGATCGGAGCGGCCAGGATCCGAAGCGATCATGGTCTGAGGCACCGCTCCCACAGCTCCGCAAGTTTCTCACATGCGCCCGCCGGCGACCCGGCGCGGCGCATGTTTCGTTTGCGGGCCGGCATTGTAGGGTGTGGGCGCTCATCGCCGGGCTCATGCTAGAGGAGTGATCCCATGACGGACGAATCCGAACGTCGCGCTCGCGCGGATGCGTTCGAGCAGATCCGCCAATACTGCCTCGACGCCGACCCTGAGACGGCTGCCATGGGCCGCCTCCTGGACGCAGTGATCGAAGATCACAGCACGTGGCTGGACGAGGAGCGGCAGCGGGGCACGGAAGCAGCGCATGCGCTCGACGCGTGCATCGAGGCCTACCTCATGCTGATCCACAGCGTCGCGCAAATGGCGTGCGCACCGGAAAACCTGCCGAAGGTGGAAGCGTACGTGCAGCACAAGCTCGTCGCGGCATGGAAGCGCCAGTCAAGCACCGGGCCTGACGCGAACTGACGTCACGCGGAGGCCAGCTCGACGAGGTCGAGGGGCCGCGTCGTCATGGCGAGGGCGCCGTCCGCCTTGCGCGGCCATTCCTCCGGCGCACGGTCGCGATAAAGCTCGACGCCGTTGCCATCCGGATCGCGCAGATAGACCGCCTCGCTCACGCCATGGTCGCTCGCGCCGTCGATCCTGATGCCGGCCGCCACGACGCGGCGCAGCGCGTCGGCGAGCGCGGCGCGGGTTGGATAGAGGATGGCCACGTGGTAGAGCCCGGTCGAGCCCGGTGCCGGCGGATCGCCGCCACGGCTCTCCCAAGTGTTGAGGCCGATGTGATGATGGTAGCCGCCGGCCGAAAGGAAGGCTGCCTCGCTGCCGTAGCGCTGAGTCACCGCGAAGCCCAGCACGTCGCGATAAAAGGCGATGGCGCGCTCGAGGTCAGCGACCTTCAAGTGCACATGACCGATGCGGGTCGCGGGATCGACGGGTGGATTGGGTCCGGCCATCTGCGTCTCCTCGATAAACCGGAGCGCAGATAGGTACGCACGCCCGCCATTGCGAGGGCGTATGGCGCTGGCCAGGAAATCGGGCATGGCGAGACGCCATGCCCGTGCGCGATGTCAGCGGGCGACCAGACGCAATATGAAGATGACGATCAGCGCGCCGATGGTGGCGTTGATGATGTCCCCCAAGAGACCGCCGCCGATGTAGAGGCCGAGCCTCGGCAGCAGCCAGCCGGCGACGACGGCGCCGATGATGCCGAGCACGATGTTGCCGACGAGGCCGAAGCCGCCGCCGGCAATGATCTGACCAGCCAGCCAACCGGCGATGGCACCAATGACGAGCCAAATGATGATGGCTTCCAAGCCCATGTATCTTCCCTCCGTTGCTAGGTGACGCATGACGGATGTTGCACGCGCTCGATCAACTCATCCCCGCTGCATTATTCGCCGCGGCTATGTGCAACGTTACTTGAGTTCGCTGAACGCTGAAACATAGCTGGTGTGCAGTGCGCTGGCGCAACGATTGCGCCGCAGCAGATTTGCTTTGGCTGAAACGAACCGGGCGGCGACGCGTAGTACGAGGATCGCATATACTTGGGGTGTGCCCACGCCGCGTCGGGAGAGAACAATGGTTCGCTGGATCTTCCTGCTTGCAAGCCACGGCTTGGCGCTTTGCGCCGGATTTGCGCTCGGCGTCTACACCCTGCCCCTGCTTACGGAGCCCGCTGGCCCCGATCAGGCAGAGCTTCACGACACGGCGGCGCGAGCAATTTATACGGGCCGCTTCGAAAGAAACCTCAAGGGCAGCGACTTGCTACATTGGGGCGAAGGGGAGGTTCGCGTGCTCCCCGACAAGGTCGCCCACATCGGCCGGTTGTCTCCAGGGCCGGACTACAAGCTCTATCTTGCGGGGGAGTTCGTCGACACCAAGGAGGACTTTCTCAGGATCAAGGACAAGGCCCTGCGCATCGGAGACGTCAAAACGTTCAACGGTTTCCTGCTGCCGGTTCCGCCCGGCGCCGATGTCGGCACCTACACGACCGTCGTCGTCTGGTGCGAGGCTTTCAGCCAGTTCATCAGCGCCGCCAAGTATCGCTAGGCTGCGTCACGCGCGGCGCGTGATCGCGGCCGTCAGGCTTCCAGGCCTTCGAGCAGGCTCATGAGCACGGCGTCGACCGGGTCGGCTCCGACCTTCTTGGGCAGAAGCTGGCCGTCGATCGCGAGCAGCGTGAAGCCGTGCACGAGCGCCCATGTGGCCGCGGCCTGCCCGCGCACGGGGTTCCTCCGCAAGGCGCCGCTCTCCTGACCACGCTCAAGGATGGCGAGCAGCAACGCGAACGCATTGTCGGCGGCCGCATCCAATTGCGGATGGATGCCCCTATCCGCGTCGCCGCTGAACATCAAGCGGTAGAGGGAGGGATTGGCGGTGCCGAAGCGGATGTAGGCCTTGCCCGCCGCCATCAGCTCCTCGCGCACCGAGCCCGGCGGCGGCTCGACGGCGGCGGCCAGTTGGCGGCGCAGCCCGTCGAAGCCCAGCATGGCCAGCTCGGCCAGCAGCGCGCCCTTGTCGGGGAAGTGCTTGTAGGGCGCGGCGTGACTGACACCCGCCCGGCGCGCGACCTCGCGCAGCGTGAACTGCCAGCCCTTGTCCTCCCGCAGCATCTCCTGCGCGGTCTCGATGACGGTGCGCTTCAAATCGCCGTGATGGTAGGGGCGCTCACTCGTCCCTTGCGCTTTCTCGGGCGCTTTTTCTCGAGCTTTCTCCTGCATCCTCCAACCTCTATGTAGACAGTGAAAACATATGTTGACAGCGACAACATGCGTTGCTATATACGCCGCACAAGTTGTCACTGTCAACATAGGAGATCAAGCCATGACCGCCCCTGTCACCATCCCCGCCCGTGCAGCCGCCCCGAGCCGTTCCGTTCCGCAGCAGCATGCCGATCAGTCCTTCCCGCACGTGCTGGTCGCCGGCACGGCCGGCGCCATCCTGACCCTCGGCTCGGTGCTGGTCACCGTGCTGGCGTTTGCCTGACCCGAGCCACCATTACGACCCTCATTGCGACTTTATGTTACCACTGTCAACATAGGAGATTCAGTCATGAACGCCCATGTCACCCTCCCCGCCGACGCGGCCTTGAACGATATCCTGGCCCGCCAGCGCGCCGCCTTCCTGCGGGACGGCGCGCCGAGCCTCGCCGCCCGCAAGGCCGACCTCGCCAAGCTGAAGCGCGCCTTCAAGGCGCGCCTCGCCGACTTCGAGACGGCGCTCAACGCCGACTTCGAGGGCCGCTCGTCGCACGAGACCGCCATCCTCGAAGGCATGGCGCTGGTCGGGGGCGTCAACTACCTGCGCCGCAACCTCGCGCGCTGGATGCGTCCCGAGGCACGGCACGTCGAGATGCACTTCCTCCCCGGCCGCGCACGCGTCGTCTACCAGCCGCTCGGCGTGATCGGCATCATGTCGCCCTGGAACTTCCCGGTCGGCCTTTCGCTGATGCCGCTCGCGAC
>JBFXEP010000361.1:0-3936 GCA_050179995.1 Hyphomicrobium sp. | reverse complement strand
AGAGCTACGACCACCAGCACCACCACACGGAGGTGCTGATCGTGGGAGGCAGCGCCTCAGGCTTGCTCGCGGCGCTGATCGCGGGGCGGGCAGGCTTGCACGTGCTGCTCGTCGACGAGCAGAGCGAGCCCGGCGGGTGGCTCCTTTCGTCGCCCGACAGCTCGATCGGCGGCACGCCCGCGCCCGAGTGGCTGAGGGCCACGCTCGCCGCGCTCGCGGGCCTCGGGAACGTGCGCATCATGACGCGCACGAGCGCTTTCGCGCTGCACGACATGAACCTCGTGCAGGCGGTCGAGCAGGTGCAGGATCATCTGGCGCCGTCGGAACGCAACGCATCCGAGCCGCGCCAGCGCCTGCACCGCATCCGCGCCGACCGCGTGATCCTCGCCACGGGCGCCATCGAGCGGCCGCTGGTGTTCGGCAACAACGACCTGCCCGGCATCATGACGGCGGCGGCGCTCACCACCTATCTCAACCGATACGCCGTCGCCGTCGGCAAACGCGTGGTCATCCTGACCAGCAACGATCACGTCTACCAGGGCGCGGCGGATCTGGCGCGCGCCGGATGCAAGGTGACGGTCGTCGACACACGAGCGAACGGAAATATTGCGTGGGAGAAGAGGGCACGCGGGGCCGGTGTCGAGGTCATGACCGGCTACGGAATCTCACATGCGACCGGCCGTCGAGCCGTCAACGGCGCGCAACTCGTCAAGCTCGACGCGACGAGCAATACGGTGATCGAGCCCGCATCCTTCATCGCCTGCGACGTGCTCGCCAGCTCCGGCGGGCTGTCGCCGACCGTGCACCTCACCTGCCACGACGGCGGGCGGCCCGTGTGGGACGAGCAGCGTCTGGCGTTCGTCGCGCCGTCGGGGCGCGCCGGCATCACCTGCGTCGGCGCCGTTACCGGGGCATTCGGGCTCAGGGAGGCGCTCGAGCAAACCCGTGCCGCCGTTGCCGCGCTGGTTGCAGAAGCCGGCAAGCCGGACACCATGATCTATGAGCTCCACACGGACGAGCCCCAGGCGGTGGCGGCGCGGCGCATCTTCCGCGTACCGGACGGACGCCGCGAAGGGCACGGCAAGAAGGCGTTCGTCGATTTCCAGAACGACGTGGCGGCCTCCGACATCCACCTCGCGGTGCGCGAGAACTACCGCTCCATCGAGCACATCAAGCGCTACACAGCGCTCGGCTTCGGCACCGACCAGGGCAAGCTGTCGAACGTCAACGGCTTCGCCATCGCCGCCGACGCCCTCGGGCGCAGCATCACCGAGGTCGGGACCACCACCTACCGGCCGGCCTACTCGCCGGTCACGTTCGGCACACTCGGGGGCGCGCACGAGGGCGACACCTTCGAGCCGCGCCGGTACACGGCCATGCATTCCAGCCACGTGGCGCGCGGGGCCGAGTTCGAGCCCGTCGGGCAGTGGCTGCGCCCCTGGTATTTCCCAAAGGCCGGCGAGGACCTGCATGCGGCCGTCAAGCGCGAGTGCCTGGCCGCTCGGCGCAGCGTCGGCATCATGGACGCCTCGACGCTCGGCAAAATCGACATCGTGGGCGGCGATGTGCGCACGTTCCTGAACCGGGTCTATGCCAACGCCTGGACGCAGCTCGCGCCCGGCAAATGCCGCTATGGGCTCATGCTCGACGAGAACGGCATGGTGATGGACGACGGCGTCACGGCTTGCGTCAGCGACGACCACTTCCTCATGACCACGACGACGGGCGGGGCGGGGCGCGTCATGACGTGGCTCGAGAAGTGGCACCAGACGGAGTGGCCGGGGCTCGACGTCACCATGACGTCGGTCACGGACCACTGGGCGACGGCGGCCGTGGTCGGCCCGAAGAGCCGCGCGGTGCTGGCCAAGGTGTGCTCCGACATCGACCTTTCACCGGAGGCCTTCAAGTTCATGGACTGGCGGGAGGGGACCGTCGCCGGGGTGCCGGCGCGCGTGTTCCGCATCAGCTTCTCGGGCGAGCTCGCGTTCGAGGTCAACGTGGACGCGAGCTACGGCGCCCACGTGTGGGAGGCGCTGATGGAGGCGGGGCGCGAGTTCGACATCACGCCCTACGGCACGGAGACCATGCACGTGCTGCGCGCGGAGAAGGGTTTCATCATCGTCGGCCAGGACACGGATGGGTCGATGACGCCGTTCGACCTCGACATGGCCTGGGCGGTGAGCCTCAAGAAGCCGTTCAGCTTCATCGGCAAGCGATCCTTCACGCGCAGCGATACGGTGCGATCGGACCGCAAGCAGCTGGTCGGGCTCCTGACGGAGGACCCGGAGATTGTGCTCACGGAAGGCGCGCAGATCATCGAGAGCACGGGCGCGAAGCCGCCGGTGCCGATGCTCGGCCATGTCACGTCCAGCTATTTCAGCCCGGAGCTCGGCCGCTCGATCGCGATGGCGGTGGTGCGCGACGGCATCCGCCGGCGCAGCGAGGAAGGTGCCAAGGCCGGCCGCGACGTGCTCTATGCCTGGGCGGGCGGCAAGGCGCACAAAGTGCGCCTCGTCTCGCCCGTGTTCGTCGACCCGCAGGGAGCGCGCCAAAATGCCTGAGCCGGTCATGCCTCGCCCCGTCATGCAATCGCCGCTGCATCACCTGAACCTCGCCGCCAAGGCGCGCCCCGTCGACGGGAGCGCCGGCGTGTGGGCGAATGAGATTCCTCTGCAGGGCTACGTCTCGCTCCGGGGCGAGGCCGGCAATCCGGCCTTCGTCGAGGCTGCCTCGGGCGCGCTCGGCGCGGCGCTGCCGACCGCGCCCTGCACGCTCGTCGAGGCCGGCGACATCACCGTGCTCTGGCTCTCCGTGGACGAATGGATGATCACCGGACCGCGCGAGCGATGCGCGGCCGTGGCCGAGGCGCTGCAGGCGGCGCTCGCCGGCATCCGCAGCCAGGTCGTTGTCAACTCGGGCGGCAGCACCGAGATTTCCATCACGGGGCGCGATGCCGAGCGTGCACTCTCGCACTGCACGGTCTACAATCTCGACAAGCTCGCGCCAGGGCGCGTGGCCGGCACGACGTTCGGCAAGTCCTCGGTCTTCCTGCGGCGCGAAGGCCAAGGCTTCCGGCTGCTCGTGCGCCGCAGCTTCGCCGACTACATCTGGCGCTTCCTCGAGCGTGCGGCGGCGCCCTACGGGTTCGGCGTGGCACAGCTCGACACAAGCGCGCTCGGCGCGCCGGGACGTGCGGCATGAACTACAGCGTGTTCGAGGTGTTCCGTATCGGCATCGGGCCGTCGAGCTCCCACACGGTGGGGCCGATGAGCGCGGTGGCGAGCTTCCTCGATGAGCTGCAAAAACAAAGCGCCTTCGATCGCGTGGCGCGCGTAGCGGTCAAGCTCTACGGATCGCTGGCATTGACGGGCGTCGGGCACGCGACGGACTTCGCGGTGATCGCGGGCCTCATCGGCAACATCCCGGAGGACATCGACCCCGAGGCGAGCCGCGACCAGGTGGCGGCCGTCAATCGCGACAAGCGCCTCAAGCTCGGCGGGCAGCGCGAGATCGCGTTTGCGCCCGAGACGGACCTCGTGCTCAACAAGGCCGAGTTCCTGCCCGAGCACCCGAACGGCATGATCGTCGAGGCCTTCGACGAGGCCGGCGCGTCGCTCTACAAGAACGCCTATTTCTCGATCGGCGGCGGGGCGGTGCTGGATCGGGCGGCGCTGGCCGCGAGCCGCGCCGAGAGCTGCGATGCGGTCCCGCACCGGAGCGTGCGCTACCCTTTCGACAGCGCCGAGGACCTGCTCGCCGTCTGCCGCGCGACCGGGCTCACCATCGCCGAGCTCATCATGGCCAACGAGGTGAGCTACCAGGACGAGGGCGCGACACGCGCCAAGCTGCTCAAGGTGTGGGCCGTGATGCGCGGCTGCCTCGAGCGCGGGCTCAAGACGGAAGGCATCCTGCCGGGCGGCCTCAACGTGCGCCGGC
>JBFXEP010000360.1:0-3944 GCA_050179995.1 Hyphomicrobium sp. | reverse complement strand
ATCTTCGGCGGCATCATGCGTTGCGACATCATCGCCGAGGGCATCGTGGCGGCGGCGCGCGAGATGGCGATCACGGTGCCGCTGGTCGTACGCCTCGAGGGCACGAACGTCGATCTCGGCAAGGAGATCCTGGCCAAGAGCGGCCTCAAGATCGTGCCGGCCGACGACCTCGCGGATGCCGCCGCAAAGATCACGACCGCGATCAAGGCGGCTGCCTGAGATTTCATCGCCGGGAGCCTCGCTCCCTCCAACTGCCGGGTGCATGACCACATGGCCATTCTCGTCGACACGTCCACCGTTACCATCTGCCAGGGCCTGACCGGCAGCCAGGGGACGTTCCACACCAAGCAAGCGCGCAGCTACGGCACCAAGGTCGCGGGCGGCGTCTCGCCGGGCAAGGGCGGGAGCAAGCACTCCGACCCGGAGCTGGCGGATCTTCCGCTGTTCAACACCGTGATCGAGGCCCGCGCCAAGACCGGTGCCACGGCGACGGCGATCTACGTGCCGCCGCCCTTCGCGGCCGACGCCATCCTCGAAGCCATCGACGCCGAGATGCCGCTCATCGTCTGCATCACGGAGGGCATCCCGGTGCTCGACATGGTGCGCGTCAAGCGGGCGCTCGCTGGCTCCAAGTCGCGCCTCGTCGGGCCCAACTGCCCGGGCGTGCTCACTCCCAACGCCTGCAAGATCGGCATCATGCCGGGCAACATCTTCAAGAAGGGCACTGTCGGCATCGTGTCGCGCTCGGGCACGCTCACCTACGAGGCGGTGAAGCAGACGACGGACGCGGGGCTCGGCCAGTCGACGGCGGTCGGCATCGGCGGCGACCCGGTCAAGGGCACCGAGTTCATCGATGTGCTCGAGCTGTTCCTCGCCGATCCCGAGACACGCTCGATCATCATGATCGGCGAGATCGGCGGATCGGCCGAGGAGGACGCGTCCGCATTCCTGATCGACGAGGCGAAAAAAGGGCGCAAGAAGCCGATGGCGGGCTTCATCGCCGGCATGACGGCGCCGCCGGGCCGGCGCATGGGGCATGCGGGTGCCATCATTTCCGGCGGTCAGGGCCGGGCGGAGGACAAGGTCGCGGCCATGCGGCGCGCGGGAATCGCCATAGCCGACAGCCCGGCCTCGCTCGGCACGACGCTGACGAAAGTCTTAAAGGGCTGATCGGGCCCCATATATAAGAGTGTCATCCTAGTCTGCGAACTCATCATTCGATGCCCATCCAATAACGAGCTCGCAGCCTAGGCACGGAGTATTGCCAGAATCTAGAGAGACGGTCGCTCCATACCTCCGGCCCGGTGCCGGATCACATTGCGGGGTACACATGTCGCGACAGGAGTCGAACGAGCGGTTCATCCGAACCTCCTTCCTGAACGGGGTCAATGCGCCCTACATCGAGGAGCTACAGGCGCAGTACGAGAGAAATCCCGGATCGGTCAGTGACGAGTGGCGGCTCTTCTTCGAGAGCATGCGCGACGGGCGCGGTCAGGGGCCGTCCGACAACGGGTCGGGCGGGGTTGGCGCGCTCGAGCCGTCCTGGGCGCTGCCGCTCACGCAACTGCAGGGGCAGCCGACCGAGCTCATCTCGGCGCTGACCGGCGACTACGGCGAGGTCGAGCGTGGCTTGCGCGACAAGCTGCAGGCGAGGGCCTACAGCGGCGGCTTCGAGATCTCGCCGGCCGCCTCCTTCCGCGCCATCCAGGACAGCGTGCGGGCGATCATGCTGATCCGCGCCTATCGCGTCATGGGTCATCTCGCGGCTGACCTCGATCCGCTGCAGCTCGCCGAGCGCAAGGTCCACAAGGAGCTCAAGCCCGAGACCTACGGCTTCACGGACGCCGATCTCGACCGGCCGATCTTCATGGACCGCTACCTCGGCCTCGACACGGCGACGATCCGGCAGGTGCTGCGCATCCTGAGGCGTACCTACTGCCGCAAGATCGGCTACCAGTTCATGCACATCACGGCGCCGGCGCAGAAGTCGTGGATCCAGCACCGCATCGAGGGTGACGAGAAGGACATCCGCTTCACCGAGATGGGCAAGCGCGCCATTCTCCGGAAGCTGATCGAGGCGGAGTTCTTCGAGCGCTTCGCCGACGTCAAGTACACCGGCACCAAGCGCTTCGGGCTCGACGGCGGGGAAGCGATGATCCCGGCGCTCGAGCAGATCATCAAGCGCGGCGGCCAGCTCGGCGTGCGCGATATCGTCATCGGCATGGCGCACCGAGGGCGCCTCAACGTGCTCTCGAACGTGATGGCCAAGCCCTTCCGGGCTATCTTCAACGAGTTCAAGGGAGGCTCATGGAAGCCGGACGACGTCGAAGGGTCGGGCGACGTCAAGTATCACCTCGGCGCCTCGTCGGACCGGCAGTTCGACGGCGAATCCGTGCATCTCTCGCTGACGGCGAACCCGTCGCACCTCGAGATCGTCGATCCCGTGGTGCTGGGCAAGGCACGCGCGAAGCAGGACCAGCTCGGCGTCGAGGCGGGCGACCGCACGCCGGTGCTGCCGCTGCTCATTCACGGCGACGCGGCTTTCGCGGGGCAGGGCGTGGTGGCGGAGTGTTTCGGCCTCTCCGACCTCAAGGGTCACCGCACGGGCGGGTCGATCCACTTCATCATCAACAATCAGATCGGGTTCACGACCAACCCGCGCCATTCGCGCTCGTCGCCCTACTGCTCGGACGTGGCGCGCATCGTGGAGGCGCCCATCTTCCACGTCAACGGCGACGATCCGGAAGCGGTCGTGCATGTGGCCAAGATCGCGACCGAGTTCCGGCAGAAGTTCCAGAAGCCGGTCGTCATCGACATGTTCTGCTACCGCCGTTTCGGCCACAACGAGGCCGACGAGCCGGCCTTCACGCAGCCGATCATGTACGACCGCATCCGCAAGCATCCGACGGTGGTCGAGGTCTATGGAAAGCAGCTCGTCGAGGAAGGCGTGGTCACCGAGGCGGAAGTCGAGGGGATGAAGAGCGATTTCCGCAGCTTCCTCGAAGGGGAGCTTTCGGCGGCGGAGAGCTACAAGCCGAACAAGGCGGACTGGCTCGACGGGCGCTGGAGCAGCATGGGGCACGCCGCCGACGACGAGCGGCGCGGTAACACGGGCGTGTCGCTCGAGACGCTGCGCGAGATCGGCGAGGACATTACGGCCATTCCCGCGGACTTCCATGCGCACAAGACCATCGCCCGGCTGCTCGACCGGCGGCGTGAGATGGTCGTCAAGGGCGAGGGTATCGACTGGGCCATGGCCGAGCACCTGGCCTTCGGCACGCTGGTCGCCGAGGGCTTCCCGGTGCGGCTCTCGGGACAGGATTGCGAGCGCGGCACCTTCTCGCAGCGCCATTCGGTGCTGATCGACCAGGAGACGGAACGGCGCTGGACGCCCTTGCGGCACGTCTCGCCCAACCAGGCGCGCTTCGAGGTCATCAACTCGATGCTGTCGGAGGAGGCGGTGCTCGGTTTCGAGTACGGCTATTCGCTGGCCGAGCCCAACGCGCTTGTCTGCTGGGAGGCGCAGTTCGGCGACTTCGCCAACGGCGCGCAGGTGGTGTTCGACCAGTTCATCTCGTCGGGCGAGCGCAAGTGGCTGCGCATGTCCGGCCTCGTGTGCCTGCTCCCGCACGGCTACGAGGGGCAGGGGCCCGAGCACTCGTCGGCACGCCTCGAACGCTATCTCCAGCTGTGCGCCGAGGACAACTGGCAGGTGGCGAACTGCACCACGCCGGCCAACTACTTCCACATCCTCAGGCGACAGCTCCACCGCAAGTTCAGGAAGCCCTTGATCCTGATGACGCCCAAGTCGCTCTTGCGGCACAAGCGCGTCGTCTCGCGGCTCGACGAGATGGGACCGGGCACGACCTTCCATCGCGTGCTGTGGGACGACACGTTCCGCAAGTCCGAAGCCGAGATCAAGCGTGTGGTGCTCTGCTCCGGCA
>JBFXEP010000359.1:0-4000 GCA_050179995.1 Hyphomicrobium sp. | reverse complement strand
GCTGGGCCAGGAGCTGGTCGAGGTAGTGGATGTCCCACGGCCCCTCGACCTTGGGCAGCATGATGACGTCCACCTTGTTGCCGGCCTCGCGCACGATCTCGGTCACGTCGTCGAGCATCCAGGGCGAATTCAGGCAGTTGATGCGGGTCCAGAGGCCCGTGGCGCCGAAATCGTTGTCGCGCGCCATGGCAATGAAGCCCTTGCGCGCGGCCTCCTTGTCGCCGACCGGAATGGCGTCCTCGAGGTTGCCGAGCACGACGTCGACCTGGCCGGCGATGTCCTTGATCTTCGACCGGATCTTCTCGTTGTGCGGCGGCACGAAATGGATCATGCGCTCGATGCGGACGGGGAGCGTGCGGTAGGGCTCGGGGGCGCCGATGGCGAGCGGCGCAAAGTGTTTCGCGGGCGTGCGGACGGCGGTCATCGGGAGGACCTCGGTATCGGGCGACGATTTAGGATGCGCGGCGCACTCTAGTCAGCGCGCGGCGCGAGTCAACGCGCGAACGGCTCAGCCGGCGGCGGAGCCGTTGGGGGCGGCGCCGGTCGGAGCGCGCCAGTCGACGATCGCCTCGCGGTCGGCATGCAGCGTGTGGTAGGGGAGCGGCATCCGGGTCTCGGTGCCGCCGGTGCGACGCTTGAACTGGACGGTGCGGATCATCTCGCGGATACGGGGCGCGATCTCGGTGCGCCAGCGCGTGCCGCTGAAGACGCCGTAGTGCCCCACGCCCGGCTGCACATAGTAGTAGTGCTCGTCGATGGGCAGGTTGGAGCAGAGGTCGTGGGCGGCCTCCGTCTGGCCGAGCCCGCAGATGTCGTCGCGCTCGCCCTCGACGGTCATGAGCGCGGTCTTGCGGATGGCCGAGCAATCGATGCGCTGGCCGTGGTGCATGATCTCGCCCTTGGGCAGCAGATGATCCTGGAACACGGTCTTGACCGTCTGCAGATAGAACTCGGCCGGGAGATCCATGACGGCCAGGTATTCCTCGTAGAAGGTCTTGTGCGCGTTGACGCTGTCGCAGTCGCCTTTGACGAGGTTCTCGAACAGCTTCATGTGCGCCTGCGTGTGGCGCTCGAGGTTCATGGTCATGAAGCCGGTGAGCTGGATGAAGCCCGGATAGACGCGGCGGCCGAAGCCGGCGTTGGGGAACGGCACGAAGTTGATGACGTTGCTCTCGAACCAGGAGATCGGCTTCTCCTCGGCGAGCTTGTTGACCTGGGTCGGGTTGCGGCGGGTGTCGATCGGACCGCCCATCAGCGTCATGGACGAAGGCTGGGCCGGATCGTCGTTGGCGGCCATCACCGCGGCGGCGGCGAGCGCCGGCACGGCAGGCTGGCAGACGGCGATCACGTGCGTGTTGGGGCCGAGGTACTGGATGAACTCGATGATGTAGTCGATGAAGTCGTTGAGGTCGAAGCCGCCCTCATGGAGCGGTACGTCGCGCGCATCGGTCCAGTCGGTGATGTAGAGGTTGTGCTCCTTGATCAGCTCCTGGACAGTGCTGCGGAGCAGGGTCGCGTAGTGGCCGGACATCGGCGCGATGAGCAGCACCTTGGGGTCGTAGCGCTTGCCGACGACGGTTTCGTCGCGGTCGAAGTGGAGAAGATTGCAGAAGGTCTTCTTCAGAACGATCTCCTCGCGCACCGGCACGGTGAGGCCGCCGACCTTGGTCTCCGTGATGCCGAACTCGGGCTTGCCGTAGCGGCGCGTCATGCCCTCGAACACCTCGCAGGCGGCGGCGATGTTCTTCGAGAACTCCAGATCGGCGAAGGGATTGAGCGGCGAGGCGACCTGAGCCTTCAAGGTGCGCGCCATGAGGCGCACCGGGTGCATAAAAACGTGGGCCATCTCATAGGTGTAATACTGCATTCGAGTCGCCCTCCCGCCACGCCTGGGTGCAGTGCAGCAGGCAGGAAAGTGGACGTCAAGCGTTCCGTCTCAGAAATGTCGTATTTGCCCGGTCGCGCGGCAGAAGAGTGCCTAATCTTTAGGCCGAATGCCGCCAGTTCGCGGCTTGACCGGCAATTGCCCGACAAGGCAGCATCCTGCGGTGCACAAGTTGGGCTGGCGTGGCCCGCGCGCTGGGGTGCCGGTCGCCTTGCCGATCGTGCGTCCGCCGGCGACCGGGCTTCCAGAAGCCCCTGCGAAGGTCCACACCGCCGATGGCCATCCTCACGAGCCTCCACCACGTCACACGCTACAAGTACGACCGGCCGGTTGCGCTCGGCCCACAGGTCATCCGGCTCAGGCCGGCGGCGCATTGCCGGGTGCGCATTCCGAGCTACTCGCTCAAGGTCACGCCCTCGAACCACTTCGTCAACTGGCAGCAGGACCCGCACGGCAACTGGCTTGCGCGCTACGTGTTCCCGGAGAAGACCACCGAGTACAGCGTCACCGTCGACGTGCTGGCCGAGATGGCGGTGGTCAACCCGTTCGACTTCTTCGTCGAGGCCGCGGCCGAGACTTTCCCCTTCACCTACTCGAACGAGCTCTCGGTCGACCTTGCGCCCTATCTGGTAACCGAGCCGCCGGGTCCCCTGCTCACGCAGTTCCTGGCCGGGATCCCTCGCGAGGAGGAGCGCACCATCGACTTCCTGGTGGCGCTCAACGCCCGCATCAACCGAGAGATCAGCTACCTGATCCGGCTCGAGCCCGGCGTGCAGGCGCCGGAGGATACGCTGAAGCTCGGCTCCGGCTCGTGCCGGGATTCGTCGTGGCTCCTGGTCAATGTGCTGCGCCACCTCGGGCTCGCGGCGCGCTTCGTGTCGGGCTACCTGATCCAGCTCAAGCCCGACCTCAAGGCGCTCGACGGCCCGTCGGGCACCGATCACGATTTCACCGACCTGCATGCCTGGGCGGAGGTCTACCTGCCGGGTGCGGGCTGGATCGGGCTCGACCCGACCTCTGGCCTCTTCTGCGGCGAGGGGCACATTCCGCTCGCGGCGACCCCGCACTATCGCAGCGCCTCGCCAATCAGCGGCACGGTGGACGATGCGGAGGTGGATTTCAGCTTCGAGATGGAGGTCAGGCGCGTCGCCGAGAAGCCGCGCGTCACGCTGCCGTTCTCGGAGGAGAGCTGGCAGGCCCTGCTCGCGCTCGGCGATGCGGTGGACAGCGACCTTTCGGTGCAGGGCGTCGGCCTCACCATGGGCGGCGAGCCGACGTTCGTCTCGATCGACGACTACCAATCCGCCGAGTGGAACACGGCTGCCGTGGGGCCGACCAAGCGTATACGCTCGGATGATCTCATCCGGCGGCTGCGCGCGCGTTTCGCGCCGGGCGGATTCCTGCACTACGGCCAGGGCAAGTGGTACCCGGGCGAAAGCCTGCCGCGGTGGACATTCTCGCTCTACTGGCGGGGTGACGGCAAACCGATCTGGCGCAACGATTCCCTGGTCGCACGCGAAGGCTATCAGGCGCCGACCGATGCCGCCGGCGCGCAGGCGTTCGCGGAGGGCATCGCCGAGCGGCTCGGGGTCGGCGGCGACCACGTCGTCCCGGCCTACGAGGACACGGCGCAGTGGCTCATCAAGGAGGCGCAGCTTCCGGTCAACGTCGATCCCTTGGACAGCAAGCTCGAGGACAAGGAGGAGCGGGCGCGCATCGCGCGCGTGTTCGATCGCGGGCTCGGCACGGCCGCCGGCTTCGTGCTGCCGATCCAGCGCTGGCAGTCGCGCGCCGGCAAGGGCTGGATGAGCGAGAAGTGGAAGCTGAGGCGCCAGCACCTCTACCTCGTTCCCGGCGACAGCCCGCTCGGTCTCAGGCTGCCGCTCAACGCGCTGCCGTGGCTGCCTCCCATGGCGGTGCCGCACGTGGTGGCCGACGATCCGTTCGCCGAGCGCGGCCCGCTCCCTGATCCGGACGAGGTGCTGCAGATCTACCGGCATGTGGGCGACAATCCCTACCGGCAGCCGTTTCCGCTGGCGCAGGACATCGAGGGCGCGTCGGTGAGGACCGCGCTTTCGGTCGAGCTGCGCGAGGGCAAGCTCTGCGTGTTCATGC
>JBFXEP010000358.1:0-4017 GCA_050179995.1 Hyphomicrobium sp. | reverse complement strand
CGGCCTGCAGTACGGCGTGCCGCTCGAGGAGTACGTCGAGGCCTTCACCTTCACACGCTTCGAGCCGGCGGGCCTCGTGCAGGGCAACGAGACCATCAAGAATGCCACCTCGATCCTCGACTACATCTTCCGCGAGCTGGCGGTCTCCTATCTCGGCCGCAACGATCTTGCGCATGTCGATCCGCGCGAGATCGTGGGCGAGACCGGCCTCGGCTCCTCGGACGCCGAAACCGACGAGCAGCTCGACCTCGACCTGCCCGAGCGTGTGACCAAGGTGGTCTCGCGCGGCTTCATGCGCGGCAACCTGCGCCTCGCCTCGGGCGGGCGCGCGCACGCTTCGGAGACGGCGCACGCCATCTCGACGCTGCATGCCGAGCTCGCCACCGCCTATCCGGCGGTCGAGGGCGCAACCGCGCTCTATAGCGACGGCGCCACCGCCCTCAAGGCCGACACTGCGGAGGTGATGTTCCGCCGCACGACGGTCTCCGAGACGCAGGTCGTGACCAAGGGCCGTTCGGCGAGCGATCGCGCCACCGAAGCACGCCTCAAGGGCTACGAGGGCGTCTCCTGCCCTGAGTGCGCCAACTTCACCATGGTGCGCAACGGGACTTGCCTCAAATGCGAAACGTGCGGCTCGACGTCGGGCTGCAGCTGACGATCACGACCAGGGCGGAGCCGCAAGGCCCCGCCCTTTTTCTTCCGGCGGACGGACGAGCAGAAGGAGCACCACCATGACGACGACTGCAAATCCCTTCGAGCTTCTCGAGTTGCCCAACGGGTGCTGGTGCGTGGCCCGCGTCGCGTCGCTGACCGAGACCATCACCGGCTACGATCCGGTCGGCTTCTACCACTCGCGCGACGAGGCCGAGCTGGCGATCCTGCGCGCCGATCCGGCACCGCGCCCCGCCCACGGCCCGCTCGCAGCATGGGTAGGTCAGGGATAGACGCTCCATGACCCACTACATCCCGCGGCTCGCCCGCATCCGGGCTGGAAAGGGCGCGGCCGGAAAGCCCGTGCCGGCCGGCCCGCGTCCGCGCGAGCGCGCCGTCAACGTCGACCAGCTCGCGCGCCTGATGCCGGACATCCGCCGCAGCCTTGCCATCCCGCGCGCCTTCTCCGATGCGGCGTTGCTCGCGAGCCTCGTCGCCATCGCGCGCCACACGTCGCACGCGGCCCGCTGGCGCACCGCCGAGGCCTCGACGCTCGGCCAGCATCTCGCGAGCGGCGAGAAGGAGCGCGAGCGCAGCCTTGTCACACTCCTGTCGCTTCTTCCGACACCCTGAGCGCGATGCGCTCAGGGTCTTTCACTGGACCGATGATTCACGCTTCGGACGGATAAGGTTCGAAGCGATCATGGTCCAAAAACCCCGCAAACGATCTGCGGCGCCGAGCCGAATCGGTCCAATATTCCCGCAACATGTAGAACACCACCGGATCGGCGACGTCGCGCGCACTGCGCACGCCCGATCCGGCCCGGAACGCAATGGAGCGCTCAATGTCCTCCGCAGGCATCGCCGCCCCGGCCATCGTCTACCTGCTGGCCGATCACCTGGACTCCGCCCTCGCGGCCGGCGAGGATCTCGTGAAGTCGACGCTGCGCTGGAACGCTACCGACCCGCGCGCCGCCGACGGCTTGACCGAGCAGCGCCACGAGGAGCGCGCCGCCATCGAGGCCGCACGCACGCTCGAGATGCTGCTCCTCGCCCGCGTATTGAAGTCGCGCGAGAGCGCGCAGGAGCTGGCCAGGATCGAGAGCCAGTTCAAGCTCATCACGCGGCTCTACACGAGCGGCACCGAGATCGTCGCCGATGCAGCCAAGAGCCTCACCGACGAGACGTCCTACGCTTTCGATGCGGGCGACGGCATCACCGCCTACCTCCGCGCGCGCGGCCTCATCGCCGAGGACGAGGCGGCCCCGCTCGAGGCGGCGAGCCTCACCGTCACCGAGCAGTTCCTCGTTGCCGGGCGCATGCAGCTCGGCCCGCTGCTCGATCTCATCGCCATGTTCCTGGATACGCTCGAGACGCACTACGAGCTTTACGACCAGCCGCGCAGCAGCACCTCGGCCGTCCTGCGCGCGAGCACGACGGGCGTGACGGTCTAAGCCGTCACGCCGCGCGCCTTTCGCACAACCTGCCTAAGATCAACCTTCGTTGTCGGCACGCAACGCATAGCGCGCCGCGGATGTGAGCGGCTTCCGCCGCCGCTCGGGCTCCTCCGCCGCAAGCCGCTCGACGCCCGCGTAGACATGCCGCGAGAACATCGACAGGTCGTTGGTGCCGTCCTGCGTGACGATGCTCTTGATCTTCGGCTTCTGAGCCTCCGCGACCTCCGTGCCCTTCCGGTCCTTACGCTCGCGCCGCTCCTTGGCCGCCACGCGGTAGGACCGCGAGTTGCGGGCCGCCTCCTGCTCCCTCTGGTGCCGCTTGCGCGCGACCGGCGGCATCGTCCGCTCGGCCTCGGCGACCTGCATCGGCGCCGCCGACCGCTCCGGCTTCATGAACTCGCTCTCGGCGAGCTCCGCCACGCGCACGAAGCCCGCGACCTTGACCGGCGTCACGAGGGGCGCGGAAATCGCCACGGCCGCAAGCTCGGCAGCGGGAGCGGCGTCGACCGACGCCAGCAGCGCCGGCAGAACGACCGCCGCGCCGCTCTGCGTGCCGGATGATCCGGCGGCGTTGGCGAGCGTCACGGTCCCACCGAACGGCGACGGGAGACCCGCCACCATGTAGGCCGTGGCGGCCGCCGACTGCGCCTCGTCGAGGCTCGCGAATTCGCCGATGTAGCCCGGCACCGGATCGTAGGTGCGGTCCTTCTTGTAGGTTGCCTCATCGACGGAGGGCGCATCGATCACGCGCACCTGGAGCGTCGCCACGCCTTGCGCCGCAAAGCCCAGCACCTCGGCCGCCTTGCGCGACACGTCGAGCTTGCGGTCACCCCAGTAGGGGCCCGCATTGTTGACGCGCAGCACCAGCGAGGCGCGCGTCTCCGGCGACCAGACGAGCAGTGTCGTCCCGTCCGGGTAGGTCGGGCTTGCGGCATTGTCCGGGGCCTCCGAGTCGAAGGCTTCGCCCGACGACGTGAGCCCGCACGGGTTGTAGCGGTCACGGGCGCAGGAGTCGTAGTGCGATGCGGACACGGTCTCCTCCGTGCCGACGAGGGCCTCCGTCTCGGCGATGGTTTTGACCCGATGGCACGTGCCGTAGAAGCAGTAGGTCTTGCCGGGGGTCTTGGCCTCCGCGGCCCCACTGCCGGAACCCGCTGCCAGGGCGAGCGCGCCAAGGGCTGGCGCGATCACGGACAGCCCAATACGCACGGCCGTCCGCACGCGCAAAGCACCTCGTCTGCTCGAAGGGGTTCGCATCGATCAGCTCCGTTTCTGTTGTCGGTTGGGTCGGCCGCATCCCCCGGCCGTTAACGCTTCGGAGGCGGAACAGAGCATCTGCAACCGGGCCGCGGCGAGCGGCAAAGTCGCCGCACGGTTAAATGTCCCGGCCTAGATTGGAATGGCTCTAAAGAAAGCCGCCGTCAGTCAGCAGCCCGACGAGCTCCGCGCGCGCCTGCTCGAGGCGGCCCTTGTCGACGCCCCTCAGCACCAGCTCGGTGCGATAAATTCCGTCCGTGAAAGAGGGATAGCTTCCCATGGCGATGTCCGGGTGGGCGCGCTGATGGGCGGCGAACAGATCCGCGATCTCGCCCTCGGCCCGATGCACGAGGATCGCAACGGCGTTCACCTTCGGTCCTGTCCTGAGCCGATCTGTCGCAGCCTCGAGCATCGCTTTCATGATGTCCGGCACGCCCGCCATGACGAACACGTTGCCGATCTGGAAGCCCGGCGCCGCCGAGACGCTGTTGACGATCAGCGCGGCGCCGGCCGGGATGCGCGCCATGCGCAGCCGCGCCGGCGTCAGCGCGATGCCGCGCGCGGCATAGGCCGGCTCCATGAGCGCCACCGCCCTCGCATCGACGTCGACCGTGACGCCGAACGCCGCCCCGATGCTGTCGGCGGTGATGTC
>JBFXEP010000357.1:0-4023 GCA_050179995.1 Hyphomicrobium sp. | reverse complement strand
GTCCTGGCCGGTTTCGCCGTCACCGCCCGAGTGCTGCGCGGCTTCACAACCTCGAAAGCTTACCCCATGGCAGACAAGACCAAGCCCGGCCCCAAAGACGACGATGCCGCCAATGACGGCGCCGACCCTCAGAAGCCCATCGAGGCGCACGTCATCGGGCAGTTCATCAAGGATCTGTCGTTCGAGAACCCGAACATCGGCCGCTTGCTCTCCAATCCTGGCGAGGCGCCGGCCATCAAGCTCGAGATCAACGTCAACGCCAAGCGCGTGCAGCCGGAGCTGTTCGAGAGCGGCATCGATTTCAAGGCCGTCGCCTCGATCGCCGACGGTACGCTGTATGACCTCGAGATCACCTACGCGGGGTTGTTCCAGCTCAAGAACATTCCGGAGCAGGCGCTCGAGCCGTTCCTGCTCATCAACTGCCCGACGCTGATCTTCCCCTTCCTGCGCCGCCTCGTCGCTGACATCACGCGCGAGGGCGGCTTCCCGCCGCTGATGCTCGACCCGATCGATTTCGCGCAGCTCTTCATGCGGCGCCGGCAGGAGCTTGCCGCGCAGGGCGCCGGCAAGCCGAACTAGGTTTCCTCCGGGGCGAAGAAGCGGCGCCAGAGAGCGTTCGGGCCGAGGGTGGCGATGAAGGCGCGATGCGCCGCCACGATCTCCTTCGTAAGATGCACGGGGAGCGGCGCCGGTCTCGGGCCACGCGCGCCCGCCGCCGCGCCTTCGGCAGCGCGGCTCGCGCCACTGCGCTGGCTCGCCAGGCCGAGGCTCGCCTGACGCTCGCCCAGGAGCTCGAGGTAGACCTCGGCCAGCAAGACGCTGTCCATCAGCGCGCCGTGCTTGATGCGCTGCGAGTTGTCGATGCCGTAGCGCCGGCAGAGCGCGTCGAGGCTGTTCGGGCCGGCGGGGTGCTTGCGGCGCGCGAGCTGAAGGGTATCGACGACGCGGCCCATGGAGATCGATGGATGGCCGAGGCGCTCCAGCTCGGCGTTGAGGAAGCCGACGTCGAAGGCGGCGTTGTGAATGACGAGCGCGTCGCCGGCCACGAACTCGAGGAAATCGGCGGCTACCTCGGCGAAGAGCGGCTTGTCGAGCAGGAACTCGGTGGAGAGGCCGTGCACGGCCTGGGCTTCCGCGGGAACCGCACGCTCCGGGTTGATGTAACGGTGGAACTCGCGCCCGGTCGGGATGCGGTTCAGGAGCTCGACGCAGCCGATCTCGACCAGCCGGTCGCCCTTGCGGGGGTCGAGGCCGGTGGTTTCGGTGTCGAGGACGATCTCGCGCTGCATGGGCGGCTTTCGGGGATGGGACGCGAGACAGGGTTACGTAAACGCGCATCTGCTTAGGCTTGATGCGCTCTGCAAGCACTCTAGCGCCAGTGGCGGTCGAAGGCGTGGGCGGGCTTGGACTTCAGTGTGGCGAGGATAGCATCGACCTGGGCCTCGGTGTCGGCAAGGGCCGCCCCCGTATCCACAACGAAGTCGGCGCGGCGACGCTTTTCCTCGTCCGACAGTTGCCGCTCGAGCAACGCGTCCAGCCGGGCCTCCGTCATGCCCGGCCGCTCCAGAACGCGGGCGCGCTGAACATCGGCCGGCGCGGAGACGACGACGACCGCGTCGACGCGCGTGTCGAGACCGGCCTCCAGCAGCAGCGGGATCTCGAGCACGGCGATGGCATCGCCGCGGCTCTCCGTCTCAATGAGAAAGCGGCGCTCAGCGGCGGCGACCATGGGATGCACGATGCGCTCCAATGTGCGGAACTTCTCCGCATCCTGGCCGAGGACGGCGGCGAGCTTCGCGCGATCGACCTTTCCGTCCGACGCCGTGCCGGGAAAGGCCGCCTCGACCAGCGGGGTTGCCTCGCCAGCGTAGAGGCGATGCACCTCCGCATCGGCATCGAAGACGCCGATGCGGCGCGCGCGGAGCATTCCGGCGACGGTGGACTTGCCCATGCCGATCGATCCGGTGAGGCCGATGACCAGCATCAGGCGGCCTCGATGTCGGCGGCGATAAGGTCGTAGAGCTCGGATGTCACCTCCGGGCGCACGCCAAACCACTGCTCGAAGCCGGGCACGGCCTGGTGCAGCAGCATGCCGAGGCCATCGACGGTGCGGAGCCCATGGCGGCGCGCCTCGCGGATGAGCGCCGTCTCGAGCGGGACGTAGACGATGTCGGAGACGACGCAGTCGGGATGGAAATCCGTGAAATCCATGTCGAGCGACCCTGCGCCCTTGAGTCCGACCGACGTGGTGTTGACGAGCACGGCACCCTCCGTCGAGGCGCGCGAGCGCTCCTCCCACGGCATCGGCTTGACGCGCGATCCGAACGCGTGCGCGAGGGTTTCAGCACGCTCGGCCGAACGGTTGAAGACGCGGACCTCGCCGACGCCCGCTTCGAGGAAGCCGTACACGATGGCGCGTGCTGCGCCGCCTGCGCCGAGGATCGACACCGGCGCATCGCGCCGCGCCCAGTCCCGGGCCTCGCTCGCGAGGTATGTCATGTAGCCGTAGGTATCCGTGTTGGCCGCGCACAGCTCGCCCAGTGCATCGAGCCACAACGTGTTGGCAGCGCCGACGGCAAGGGCCGAGGCCTCGCGGTTCACGGCCTTCGCGAATGCCTTCTCCTTGTGCGGGATGGTGACGTTGCAGCCGGCCAGCCCTTCGGCGGAAAGGGCATCCAGAAAACCATCGATCGCATCCGGCGGCACGGCGCGTTTCGTATAGCTGCCGTCGATGCGATAGCGGTCCAGCCAATAGCCGTGAATGGCGGGCGAGCGCGAATGCTCGATGGGCCAGCCGATGACGCAGGCGTGTTTCATGCCACGAGCATCGCCCGGCGCCTCAACTCCTTCAAGAGCGGCAGCAGGGGAAGCCCCAGGATGGTCGCGTGATCGCCGTCGATCTCCGCGAAGAGCTGCACGGCGGGGCCCTCGATCCGGTAGGCGCCGACGGAGGTCAGCACGGTCTCGCCGGCGCGTGCGAGGTAGGCGTCGAGCGCGCTCTCGCCGAAGTCGCGCAGCGTGAGGACAGCCGTCTCGACATTGCGCCAGGTGATCTCGCCCGCCTCGGCCAAGACGGTCGCGGAATGCAAGGCGTGGGTCTTGCCGCGCAGCGACAGGAGCTGCGCGCGGGCTTCGGCGATGGACTTGGGCTTCTCGAAGAGACGGCCCTCGAACGAGAGGACCTGATCGGCGCCAATGACGAGTGCGTCCGGCACTTCGGCGCTCACCGCCAATGCCTTTGCTTCGGCCAGCGCGAGGGCCACCGATTCATGTGAAACACCCGCATCGGCAGCGAGCAGCCCGTCGCGCAGCGCGGCCTCGTCGACGTCGGCGGGGCGCACCTCGAACGCGACGCCGGCGCCTTGCAAGAGAGCGCGACGAGCCGTGCTTCCCGAGGCGAGAACAAGCCGCGTGCGAGCGCTCATGAAGGCTCCCCGCCCGCGGATTCGGCAGATGCCGCCGCTTCGTCCGCCTCGCGCTTGTCGGCGTCGCGATCCTGGATGAGGCGGATTATGGTGGCGGCGGTCTCCTCGACCGAGCGGCGCGTCACGTCGATGACCGGCCAGCCGTGCTTGGCGCAGAGCTTCCTCGTGTAGGCCACCTCGGCGGCAATGCGGCTGCGGTCGACGTAGTCGTCGAGATCGCGGTCGGCGAGCAGAAGCGCCCGGTTGCGGCGCACCTCCGCGATTCGGTCCGGGCTCGCGACGAGGCAGACCACGAACGCGGAATGCTGTCCTGCGATCTCCTCGGGGAACGGCAGCGAGGGAACGAGCGGCACGTTGGTCGTCTTGTAGCCGCGCTGCGCGAGATAGATGCTGGTCGGCGTCTTGGAGGTGCGCGAGATGCCGAGCAGGATGATGTCGGCCTCGTCGAGGTTCTCGGGCAGGCGGCCGTCGTCGTGCGCCATGGTGAAATTGAGCGCATCGATGCGGCGGAAATAGTCGGCGTCGAGAACATGCTGGCCGGCAACCGTCGGTGTCTGCGGCGTGCCGAGGTACGATTCGAACACCTGCATGATGGGCT
>JBFXEP010000356.1:0-4028 GCA_050179995.1 Hyphomicrobium sp. | reverse complement strand
GCCGCATGTGGGAGTTTTATCTGATCAGCGCCGAGATGATGTTCCGCACCGGCAGCCAGCTCGTCTTCCACATGCAGCTGGCCAAGAAGCGCGACGCCATGCCGATTCAGCGCGACTACATCACCGATACCCAGCGTGCCTTGATCGCCCTCGAGCGCGAACGCGGCATCGTCCCCGCATAGATCCCTTCCGCCATGCATTAGCGCAGCGCCCCCTCACCCGCGGTGCTTTCGCACCGAGGCCGGAAGCGATGGCACATCGCTTCCGGGTGTGGGGGCGAGCTACGGCGCCTTCGGCAACGGCGGCGCGGGGGGCACGCCGTCCTTCTCGCAGTGATAGGCTGGCTTCTCCACTCGGCTCCAGACCTCCGACGAGCCGAACAGCGGCAGCAGCACGTACCCCCGGACGTCCATCTGCGTCGGGCTGAGCGGCGTCGCGTAGCCCTTGAAGCTCATGCCGAGGTCCGGCACGTACACGTCGCCGCCGCCCCACGTCCCATCGTCCTGCCTCGCAAAACCGGTGATGACGGTCAGCCCGCAAACCTCGCGGTTCTGCAGCGCCGGGTCGGAATTGCGATAGTCCTTGAGCGGCAGGCGGTCGGGGCCGTAGGGAAGGCGCAGCCAGACCACCTTGGCGCACATGTCGGCGCCGCACGGCATGACCTCGAGCACCACCTCGCCGTGCGAATCCATCCAGAAGCCGTCGAGCTCGGTCGCGCATGCCGGCGCCGCGCCGAATGCCACGCCAGCCACGGCAAGGGCGACGGCCTTCCGCAAAAAAGAGCGTGTCATGTTTCGGATCCCCGCATCGGTCCGCGAAATCGAATGCGGCCCGCCCCCGGGCCGTCCGAAGGACCCCCGTATCCGCCACCCACGGGGTGTTGTAAAGCCTCGCGCTGAGCTGGCCCTCCGCATCGGCCGGCGAGCGTGCTAAGCCCGCCACGATGACCTCTAGAGAACCCTCGCAAATCCGGCAGTTTGCGCCCGCACTGCCGATCGACGACGCGCTCGCGCCGCTCGCCGCCGCCCTCGCGCGTGGGCCCTCCGCCGTGCTGGTCGCCCCGCCCGGCGCCGGCAAGACGACTCGCGTTCCGCTCGCCCTCATGGATGCGCCGTGGCTCGATGAGCATAAGATTCTTGTCCTCGAGCCGCGCCGCCTCGCCGCGCGCGGCGCGGCGCGCCGCATGGCGGCGACCCTCGGCGAGGAGGTCGGCGCGACGATCGGGCTTCGCGCCCGCCTCGAGACGCGCGCCTCCAAGGCGACGCGTATCGAGGTCGTGACCGAGGGCGTCTTCACGCGCATGATTCTCGACGACCCGGCCCTCGACGGCATCGGCGCCGTGCTCTTCGACGAGTTCCACGAGCGCTCGCTCGATGCCGACCTCGGCCTTGCCCTCGCGCTCGATGCACAGCAGAGCCTCCGCCCCGACCTGCGCCTCCTCGTCATGTCGGCGACGCTCGCCGCCGAGAGCGTGGCGTCCCTCATGGGCGCCGCGACGCCCGTCATCACCAGCGAAGGCAAGAGCTTTCCCGTCGAGACGCGCTATCTCGGCCGCAATCCGGCGTTCCGCTTGGAGGACCAGATGGCGGACGCCATCGCACGTGCGCTCCGCGCCGACCTGGGCTCCATCCTCGCCTTCCTCCCCGGACAAGGCGAGATACGCCGCACCGAGGAGCGCCTCCGCGAGCGCCTCGATCCCGCCGACGCCATCATCGCCCCCCTCTACGGCGCCCTCGACCGGCGCGAGCAGGACCTCGCCATCGAGCCCGCGCCGCCCGGCCAGCGCAAGGTCGTGCTCGCCACGTCGATCGCCGAGACCTCGCTCACCATCCAAGGCGTGCGCGTCGTCATCGACTGCGGCACCTCCCGCGTGCCGCGCTTCGATCCCGACGTCGGCATCACGCGCCTCATGACCGTCCGCGTCTCGCGCGCCTCCGCCGACCAGCGCCGCGGCCGCGCCGGGCGCACCGAGCCCGGCGTCTGCTACCGTCTCTGGGACGAGGCGGAAACCGCGAGCCTGCCCGCCTCCGGCGAGCCGGAGATCCGCATCGCCGACCTCGCGCCGCTTATGCTCGATTGCGCCGAATGGGGCGTCACCGATCCGCGCACGCTTCCCTGGCTCGACCCTCCGGCAACCGCCGCGCTTGATGCCGCCCGCGAGGAGCTGTCCCTCCTGGGCGCGATCGAGAAGGACGGCCGCCTGACCGAGACCGGCCGCCGCCTGCGCATGCTTCCGCTTCCGCCACGCCTCGCGGCCATGCTGCTCGCAGCCGCGCGAGCGGGGAACGAGCGCGAGGCCGCCGACATCGCCGCCGTCCTCGTCGAGCGCGGCCTCGGCGGCAACGACACCTCCCTCGATCATCGCCTCGACGCCCTGCGCCGCGACCGCTCCCGCCGCGCCACCGACATGCGCCACCTCGCCGAGGGTTGGGCGAGAACGGCTTCCCCCTCTCCCCGTTTTTCACGGGGAGAGGGGTCCAAGCGGAGCTTGGCTTCGCCAAGACGTGAGGGGCAGCAAACAACCGCAGCGCCAGTACCTGCCCCTCACCCTAGCCCTCTCCCCGCGAATGCGGGGAGAGGGGAGCAAACCGCCGCCCTCCTCGCCCTCGCTTATCCGGAGCGCATCGCCAAGGCGCGCGGCACGCGCGGCCAGTTCCTGCTCGCCAACGGCCGCGGCGCCTATCTCGACGCGACCGACGCCCTCGCCCGCGCGCCCTTCCTCGTTGTCGCCGAGATGCAAGGCACCGCCGCCGCGACGCGCATCCTGCTCGCCGCTGTGACAACCGAGGCGGAAATCCTGAGCTTCGCCGCCCACCGCATCGCCTCGCGCGATGAGCTCGTCTTCGATCGCGAGGCGGCCGCCCTGCGCGCGCGCCGCGTGCGCCGCCTCGACGCCATCGAGCTTGCGAGCGAGCCGCGCCCGGTAGAGCCGAGCCCCGAGGCCACGGCCGCCCTCGCGGCCGGCCTCGCCGAGCTCGGCGCCACACGCCTGCCGTGGGGCAAGGCGCAGCTTCAGCTCCGCGACCGCGCAGCCTTCCTGCGCGCAGCCGGCGGCGCGGACTGGCCCGATCTCTCGGACACGCACCTCACGCAGACGCTCGCCGATTGGCTCGCGCCCTTCCTGTCCGGCAAGACACGCCTCGCCGACGTCACCGCGGAGGATCTTGGCCAAGCGCTCGACACGCTGGTCCCCTGGCCCTTGAAGCGCCGCCTCGACGAGGAGGCGCCGACGCACTTCGAGGCCCCGACCGGCAACCGCCATGCCATCGACTACGAGGGCGCGGGTGCGCCCGCGCTCCACATCCGTGTCCAGGAGCTGTTCGGCCTGAAAACGCATCCCGCGATTGCGGACGGCCGCTTGCCGCTCACGCTGCATCTGCTGTCGCCGGCGCACCGGCCGATCCAGATCACGCGCGATCTGCCGGGCTTCTGGCGCGGCTCATGGGGCGCCGTCAAAGCAGAGATGAAGGGCCGCTACCCGCGCCACCCCTGGCCCGACGATCCGGCGAGCGCAGCACCGACGGCCCGCGCCAAGCCGCGCGGAACCTGAACCCTGAGATGAGGAAAGTTTACTTGCCGGTCGCCGAGGCACGCCGCTGCGCAACCTCTTTGGCCGAGACCTCGCCCTCGGCGACGAGCGCATCGACGCACTGCGGCGTGAGCTTCGGCCCCGCCTTGCGCATGCAGGCCCTGAGCTCGGGCGTGCCGAGCCTATGCAGGTGGCAGTTGTCCATGTAGTCGTTGGCGCACGCCTTCCGCACCCTCGGCCCATAGGCATCGGCACTCGACGGGACGGCCATCCAAGCGGCAACAACCACGGCAGCCGGGAGTACGCGTCGCATCTTCATTCTCCTTGCGAGGGACGAAGACCGTCGGCTCGTGACGAGTGCCGTACGATGCCGTCCCGCTGTGTCCAAGACCCGCTGAATAACATAGTGAATACAAGGGCAAAAACGGCGATCGGTCGCACCGGGTTCCAAAAACCGTTGCAAGTACGCCCTCGATGTGTGGCCGGCAAGCCCATGCAA
>JBFXEP010000355.1:0-4041 GCA_050179995.1 Hyphomicrobium sp. | reverse complement strand
GCGCTTCGGCAATCCGACCGTCGCCATGTTCGAGGAGCGCATCCGCCTTCTCGAAGGCGCCGAGGTCGCCCGCGCCACCGCCACCGGCATGGCCGCCGTCACCGCCGGCATCCTGTCGTTCCTCAAGGCCGGCGACCACATCGTCGCCGCGCGCGCCATGTTCGGCTCCTGCCGCTACATCGTCGAAACGCTGTGTCCGCGCTTCGGCATCGCCATGACGCTGATCGACGGCCGCGACATCGACAACTGGAATGCCGCGTTGAAGCCGAACACCAGGGCCTTCTTCTTCGAGACGCCGGCCAACCCGACGCTCGATCTGGTGGACATCGCCGCCGTCTCGGCGCTGGCGAAGCAGCACGCCATCACCACCGTGGTGGATAATGTCTTCGCCACCCCCTTGCTGCAGCGGCCGCTCGCCCACGGCGCCGACGTCGTCGTCTATTCCGCAACCAAGCACATCGACGGTCAGGGCCGGTGCCTCGGCGGTGCCGTGCTCTGCACCGAGAAGTTCCTGACCGACCACCTGCAGGATTTCATCCGCCAGACCGGCCCCTCGCTCTCGCCCTTCAACGCCTGGGTGATGCTGAAGGGGCTCGAGACGCTCCCTGTGCGCGTCCGGGCGCAAAGCGCAAGCGCAGCAACCGTCGCCGACGGCCTCGCGGGCATGAAGGGCGTGACGCGCGTGATCTATTGCGGCCGCCCCGACCATCCCCAGGCCGCGCTCGCCAGGAAGCAGATGACGGGCGGCGGCCAGATGATCGCCTTCGAGGTCGCGGGCGGCAAGGCGGGCGCGTTCCGGCTTCAGAACGCGCTCCAGATCATCAAGATTTCGAACAACCTGGGCGACGCCAAGAGCATCATCACGCATCCCGCGACGACGACCCACTACCGCATTGGCCCCGAGGCCCGCGCCGAGCTCGGCATCACGGATGGCATGCTGCGGCTCTCGGTCGGCCTCGAGAACACCGACGACCTGCTCGCCGACCTGGACTCCGCGCTCAGCGCCTAGCCCCCTCTCCCCATCAAGGATGGGGAGAGGGGCCGCCCAAGACCATTGACGCCGCTGCGCCGCGCCGTGGTAAAGCTCCTTTCCTTGGAATAAACCGACGGAACCGGGTCGTGAGCGACGAGACTCCATACGAGCAGGTGACGCGCGGCATCCGCGTCCGCGTCATGCCCGAGTACTCCGATGACCAGTCGACGCCCGACGAAGGCTACTTCTTCTGGATCTACACCATCGAGATCGCCAACGAGAGCAGCGAGACCGTTCAGCTGAAGAGCCGCATCTGGCGCATCACCGACGCCTACGGCAAGACCGACGAGGTGCGCGGGCCGGGCGTGGTCGGGCAGACGCCGGTGATCCCGCCCGGCCAGTCCTTCACCTATTCGTCCGGATGCCCGCTCTCGACGCCCTCGGGCATCATGGTCGGCAGCTACCAGATGACCGACGAAGCCGGACAGTTGTTCGACGTCACCATCCCGGCCTTCTCGCTCGACAGCCCTTACGCCGTCCGCAGCGTGAACTGACAATGCGGAGTGCGCGAACCCAGGCGGCCATCGACATCCTTGCGTCGCTCGTCGCCTTCGACACCACGAGCCACAAGTCGAACCGCGCGCTTGTCGCCTTCGTCGAGCACTACCTCGCGGGCCACGGCGTCGCCTCGGAGATCATCCCGGCGCCCGGCGGCGAGAAGGCGTCGCTGTTCGCCACCATCGGCCCCGAAGGCGTGTCCGGCCTCGGCCTCTCCGGACACACGGACGTCGTGCCGGCCGACGCCGCGGCCTGGACCAGCGACCCGTTCCGGATGCGCGAGGCGGACGGACGCCTCTATGGGCGCGGCACGGCGGACATGAAGGGCTACCTCGCCTGCGTGCTCGCCATGGTGCCGGAGCTCAGGCGCCGCACGCTGAAGGTGCCCATCCACATCCTCTTCTCCTACGACGAGGAGACCGGCTGCATTGGCGTGCGCCCCATGATCGCCGAGCTCGGCAACCGCCTTGCGAAACCCCACGCCGTCATCGTCGGCGAGCCCACCTCGATGACGGTCGTCGACGCGCACAAGGGGCCGGTGCGCTGGCAGGTGGAGGTGACCGGCCGCGCCGCGCACTCGAGCATGGCCCACCTCGGCGTCAATGCGATCGCCGCCGCCGCGCGCCTGATCGTCCAGGTCTCCGAGATCGAGCGCGAGCTCCAGGCCTTGCCGCCGAACACCCGCTTCACGCCGCCCTACCCGACCCTGCAGGTGACCATCGTCGAAGGTGGCAACGCGACCAACATCGTGCCGGCCGCGTGCCGCTTCGTGTTCGACATCCGCGCCACGCCGGGCCTCGACGTCGCGGCGATCGAGCAGCGCCTCATCGACTTCGCCGAGCGGGAGTGCCTGCCGGACATGCAGCGCATCGCCCCGGAAGCAGCGATCGACATCCGCCGCGTCAACCAGGTGCCGCCGTTCGCCGCCGAGCGCATGTCGGAGGTCGTAGCCCTTGCGCTCCGGCTTGCGGGTGAGAATGAGACCGGCGCCGTGTCCTATGCCACCGAGGCCGGGCTGTTCCAGGCCGCCGGCGTGCCGGCCGTCGTCTGCGGACCGGGCGACATCGCCCAGGCTCACACCGCCGACGAATGGATCGCCATCTCCGAGCTCGACCGCTGCCTGGCCTTCCTCGATCACCTCGCCGACTGGGCCGAAACCTGAGCAGCCCTGGATCCCGGACAAGGCTCCGGCTGTCACGCTGAAAGCATGCCTCCGCCATGACCGCCTCCGCCTTTCCGGGATGACAAGTTGAACCGCTCCTGTCATCCCGGCCAAGCAGTGACGCGCAGCGGCGCTGCGCAGAGCCGGGATCCAGGGCCACACCAATCCAGGCATGAAAAAAGGCCGCTTGGGATGCGGCCTGAAGTTTGGTCGTCGTTCTAGGCAGTGCTTAGTGAAGTGTAGGTTGAAGTTCCGAACGTTTCGGACAGAACGCTTTCGCCACCTCGTTGAACAGAAGCTGCTGACGCAACGCCGACGCCACCTGGGGCACACGGAGAAAATCGTCCATGACGGCCAACTGTGCCTCGACGGTCGAGGACATCGCGGAGAGACCTAACGCGCACCACTGCGTGAACCATGCGAGCTGAGCATTCGATGCTGTAAGGGAGGCGGCCTGGGCCAACCCGCTGTCGAGAGCGGCGCCCGACGGTTGTGCCGGTCGAGCCGGCCTTCCCGTCGGGCGCGCTTCCTGAAGCTCGGCCGCATGCCCCCGTGCGGGAGATGGCGACGCGCTGAGCGCTGGCTCGCCTTGTGCATCGGCCTTGAGCTTATCCCTCAATCTGCGGATCGCCGACGGATCGGACACGCCCACGGCCTTGATGGCCGTCGTCGGCTTGAGGCTCGGGTCTGCCTTGATCAGCTCGGCGATGCGCCGGAGCTGCACGCGGTCATCAAGACCGCTGCCTCTCGGTCGGCCGCGGCGAGCGTAGCGGGAAGGCATAACCAAGCGTTCCATCCATCACGATTCGATGAGAGGAATCCTGCTGGTGTTCGCCCGGCTTGGCAAAGGAGAATAATTAGACAAACCAATGTGAAGTGCGCTCCCGCTCACAACCGTTGCGAAAAAGAGTCTCCGACTTGTATGTGTGCGAGAACAAATCAGGCCGGGCATTGAATCGAGGGGCGCTTCAAGACAATCGGACACGCCTAGCCCGGGATCAGCCCCCGGAGGCGCGCCAAATGCCCGAGCTTGACCTCGGGACGGGCCCCCATCTGCCCGATGATCTCCGCCGCGGCGAAGCTCCCGAGCCGCCCCGCCTCCTCGAGATCGAACCCCCTCGCAATCGCGTAGAGAAAACCCGACGCGTAGAGGTCGCCGGCTCCGGTGGTATCGACGACTTTCGATATCGGCTGCGGGTCGATGGCGATGCTGCGTCCCTCGGACACGATCACCGACCCCTTCTCGCTGCGTGTCAGCACGGCGAGGTGCGTATCGGCCGCGACCTGCTGCGCCGCCGCGTCGAAATCCTCCGTCTGGTAGAGCGCCAGGATTTCGCCCTCGTTGGCG
>JBFXEP010000354.1:0-4042 GCA_050179995.1 Hyphomicrobium sp. | reverse complement strand
TCGTCCCGTTTCTCAAGACCGCGGCCCTGGTGGTGACCATCGTGGGCGCGATCCCGACCGCGATCACCGCCTACCATGCGTGGCAGTACAAGGTGCCGTTCACGCAGGTCTCGCACCGCCTCGCGCAGTACGAGATCTGGGAGCGCAACATCGATTGTCAGATCCAGTACAAGGCGCTGTCCACGTCGCAGGGCACGAAGGTGGATGCGGGCGCGTGCGCGTCGACGGGCGACATCTCGCTCAAGGTCTCGACGTCGGACGGCAAGGCCACCTACGAGTGGATCGCCTACAACCAGCTGCAGAAGCCGGGCGAGACGCCGCCCTCGGGCTTCCTCGATCTCCTGATCGGGGCCGCGCAGGCGGACACCGCGCTGCCGAAATCGCTGCGCCTCGCGCAGGCGATGGAGGTGGTTTGCCAGGCCCTCGTCAGCAAGACCGAGCTCGTGCGCGTCGTGAAGGAAGACGGCAAGTGCTATCGCGAGGTCATGAGCCCGGTGCGCGGCTCCGTCGACAAGCGCGAGGAGGTCCCCTGCGACACGCTGTGCAAGGCGGGGTAGGGCTTCGCAGCTTGCTTGAGTTTTACGCCCGCAAGTGCGTGCCGCTTGCGGGCGTTTTTCGTTCAGGCCGATTGAGCCAGGCGCCGGGCCGCTGACGTTTCCCGTACCGGAGGCATGCCGAACATGCGTCCATACTCGCGCGTGAACTGCGGCACGCTCTCGTAGCCGACCTCGTAGGCGGCGCTACTTGCGCTGCGGCCTTCGGAGAGCATCAGCCGCCGCGCCTCGATCAGGCGGAGCTGCTTCTGGAACTGGAGCGGCGAGAGCGACGTCACGGCACGGAAGTGCTGATGGAACGACGAGGGGCTCATACCAGAGACAGACGCGAGACGTTCGACCGGCACGGGCTTGGCGAACTCGCTGCGCAGCACGGCGACCGCCTTCGCCACGCGCTGCACGTGGCCGTCGGGCCAGCCGAGGCGGCGGATCGTGGGGCCGTGCTTGCCCGCGAGCAGCCAGTAGTGCATCTCGCGCACGAGCCCACTGCCAAGGACCGGAACCGATGCCGGCCGCTCGAGCAGACGCATGAGGCGCAGTGCAGCGTCGGCGACTTCGGCATCCGTCGGCTCGATGCGCACGGGGCCGCCGCCGGCAACCGGTCCCGCCTGCATCTCGACGGCGAGCTCCGCGATCAGCGCCAGATCGAGATCGAGGACGAGCGAGTAATAGGGCTTGCCGGCGCTCGCGGTGAGGACCTGGCTCGCGGTCGGCACGTCCGCCGTGATGAGGAGCGAGTCTCCGGCACCGAACGTGAAGTGCTGGCTGCCCATCGTCACATGCTTGGTGCCTTGGACAACGAGGGCCACGAGAGGACGCGAGATCGCGTAGTCGAGCCCGGTCGGTGCGGTCTGGCGCACGTTCATCAGGCCAGGAATGGGCGTGCGCGCAATGCCGGTCGCATCGGCGTGGGCATCCGCATAGCGGCGAACGGCGCTGAGCAAGGTCTCGATCATGTCGCCTTCTTACCGGGCCTTGCGGCGCGAGTAAACCGGATTTGGAGGATTAGGCAACAAGCGCCGAGTATCCGGCAACACGGTGCGAGGTCTGCGATCGATAGTGGCGGCCATCGAAACCTCGCACCGACGGAGATACACATGAGCAAAATCGCAGTCGTTACCGGCTCCAGCCGTGGCCTCGGCCGCAACACGGCCCTCAGCATTGCGCGCAGCGGCGGGGATGTCGTCGTCACCTACCATAGCCGCAGTCAGGACGCCGATGCGGTGGTGTCGGAGATCCGGGCAATGGGGTGCAAGGCCGTCGCGTTGCAGCTCGACACTGGGCATGTCGCCGGTTTCGCGGCGTTTGCCGGCCGTCTCCGGACGGTGCTCAGCGAGACATGGCAGCGCGAGACCTTCGACTTCCTGGTCAACAACGCGGGCTACGGCGATATGGCGCTGATTGCGGACATGACGGAGGCGCAGTTCGATGCGCTGGTGAACGTGCATTTCAAAGGCGTGTTCTTCCTCACGCAGGCGCTGCTGCCCTTGATCGCCGACGGCGGGCGCATCGTGAACATCTCGACCGGGCTCACGCGCTTCGCCTATCCGGGCTTCTCGGCCTATGCGGCGGCGAAGGGCGCAGTCGAGGTCTTGAGCGTCTACATGGCGAAGGAACTCGGTGCCCGCGGCATTGCCGTCAACACGGTGGCGCCCGGCGCCATCGAGACGGACTTCCTGGGCGGCGCGGTTCGCGATACGCCCGATCTCAACACGCAGTTCGCCGGTATGATCGCGCTCGGCCGCGTCGGCGTTCCTGACGACATCGGGCCGATGATCGCGAGCCTTCTCTCCGAGGACAACCGCTGGGTCAACGCGCAGCGGATCGAGGTCTCGGGCGGCCAGGCGATCTGATTGGGCATAGGAGGGTGGCCGCTGCGTCCACCACGTGGTGCACCCTCCTTGCCGATCAAGGGCGTGCCGGTTCGGCTGTGCCGGGGGTCATGAGGGCGCGGGCGGCGTCGAGGGTGTCGGCCTCCTCGGGAGGCTTGTCCCAGCGGATGCGGTGGATGCGCGGGAAGCGCATGGCGAGGCCCGACTTGTGGCGCCCCGAGGGAAAGATCGCATCGAAGGCGACCTCCAGCACGAGGCGCGGCTCCACCGCGCGCACGGGGCCGAACTGCTCCGTCGTATGCGTGCGCACGAAGCGGTCGATCTCGATCAGCTCGGCGTCCGTCATGCCGGAGTAGGCCTTGCCGACGGGGACCAACTCGTGGCCGGGATAGATGTCGCCGCGCGGCGGGGCATTGATCGTTGTCTCGCCGAGGGCGGGCTCCTGCATCTCGCGCCAGACGCCGAACGTGTAGTCCGAGTAGTAGGACGAGCGCTTGCCGGAGCCGCGCTGGGCGTACATCAGCACGCAATCGAGGGTGAGCGCGGCGCGTTTCCACTTGAACCAATGCCCGCGCGGGCGGCCCGAGAGATAGGGGCTCGTCCAGCGCTTGAGCATCAGGCCCTCGATGCCTTCCTGGCGCGTGCCGGTCCAGAGCGCGTCGAGCTCATCACGCGACGCGAAGGGGACGAGTGGGCTCACGTCGGTGAGCGGGGGGCCATGTTTCGCGTGCCAGGCTTCAAGGCGTGCGCGCCGCTCGCGGAAGGGGAGCGCGCGCAGGTCCTCCGCGCCGTCGATCAGGAGGTCGTAGAGGCGCACGTGGGCAGGATGCTCCTTCAGCATGCGGCCGGTCACGACTTTGCGATTGAGGCGCTGCTGCAGGTCGTTGAAGGGAGCGACGACGCCGCGGCGCGCGACGAGCAGCTCACCATCGACGAGCACGTCGCGGCCCTCGAAGGCAGAGACGATGTCGGGGAAGGTGCGCGAGATGTCGTCGCCGGTGCGCGAGAAGATGCGCACGTGCGGTGCGTGGGCGGCGATCTGCACGCGGATGCCGTCCCACTTCCATTCCGCCGCGAACTCGTCGGGCGCGAAGCTCGCCCAGTCCTGCTCCTCGATGGCGTTCGCCAGCATGAGCGGGCGGAAGACGGGCTGGCCGCCGGCGTCAGGGCGCGGGCCGTTGGCTTCGAGCCATCGGAAGAGATCGGTGTAGGGCGGGGTGAGCGCGTGCCAGATTTCCTCGATGTCGGCGACGTCACTCTTCAATCCGGTATGGCTGCTCATCTCGGCGAGTGCGGTCTTGGCGAGGCGGGCCGAGACGCCGACGCGTGGCGCGCCGCCGATGAGCTTCAGGAGCGCCCAGCGGCCGCGCACGTCGAGGCGGTCGAGGAGATGGCCGAGCGTGGCGGCGATCTCGGTCGGCTCGGCGGTAGCGAGCATGGCGACGGTCTCGGCGAGGCACGGCGCGGGGTCGCGCATCGCGGGTTCCGGCCACATCAGCGCAACCGTCTCGGCCGTGTCGCCGACGTAGTCGCGCGAGAGGGCATACAGCACGGGGTCGACGCGGGTTTCGAGCAGGGTGGCGAGGCTGCGGCGCAGCGGGAGGCGCGGGAAAAGCCCGTCGGTCAGCGCGGCGAGGGCGAAGCCGCGGTCGGGAG
>JBFXEP010000353.1:0-4069 GCA_050179995.1 Hyphomicrobium sp. | reverse complement strand
TGCAGCGGAACTTCGCCGACGCGGCCGAGGCGTTCGATCTCGTCGTCTCGAGCTATGCCAAAAGCAGCAAGGCACCGGACGCGCAGCTCAAGCGCGGCATGGCGCTGGCCCAGCTCGGCAAGCGCCAAGAGGCGTGCACGGTGCTGCGCGGCGTCGGCGGCAAGTTCCCGTCGGCGCCGGCACAGCTCAAGGCTAAGGCGGATGGCGAGCGCCAGAGGATCGGCTGTCCATGAGCCGTCCGCGGCGAGGCTTCGGTGATGGCGCAGGCGGGTAGCAACGGCACCCGGGCCTCGCCACGGCCCGCCGGCGAGGGGCAGGCTCCGGGGCCTCTCGCCATCAGCGACCACGATATCGATGCCCTGTTCGGCGTGCTTCTCGCGCCTTTCCGCCATGTGGTGCTCGCCGTCTCGGGCGGCTCCGACAGCATGGCGCTCATGCTGCTCGCGGCGCGCTGGGTGGCGTCGGGCAAATCGCCCGCCGGCCTCGCCATAGAGGTGGCAACCGTCGACCACGGGCTGCGCGCGGGCTCGGCGCGCGAGGCGGAGTGGGTGGCGGAGCGCGCCAAGGCGCTCGGCTTTCAGCACACGATCCTGGTGTGGGGCGGCGACAAGCCGGGTTCGGCGCTGCAGGCGCGCGCACGCGAGGCGCGCTATGCGCTTCTCGTCGCGCAGGCGCGCGTGACGACGCCCGCGGCGGTGGTGACGGCGCATACGGCGGACGATCAGGCGGAGACGCTGATCATGCGGCTCGGACGCGGCAGCGGCCTCGACGGGCTCGCGGGCATGGCGCCGTCGCGGCCGCTTCTGCCGGACGGCTCGGTGAGGCTCGTGCGTCCGCTGCTCAAGCTCGCCAAGGGCTCGCTGGCGCATGTGGTCAAGCAGGCGGGCGGCGCGTGGCTCGACGATCCCTCGAACGAACGGCTCGATTTCGAGCGCGTGCGGCTCAGGGCCGCGCACGACCACCTTTCCGCGCTGGGGCTTACCAACGACAAGCTGGCGCTCAGCGCGTCGCGGCTGACGCGGGCGCGCGAGGCGCTCGAGAGTGCGACGGAGACGCGGCTCAAGGCGCTCGTCGATGTGCACGACGGATCGTTCGCCTCGCTCGAGCGCAAGGCCTGGGAGCGCGAGCCCGAGGACATCCGCGTGCGCCTGTCGGCGCGGCTGCTGGCGGCCTTCGGCGGCTTAGCCAAGCCGGCGCAGCTCTCGCAGATCGAGGCGCTGGTGGCGACGCTGGCCGAGGGGCGGCCGATGGCGCAGACGCTCGGCGGCTGCATCGTCTCGCAGGGGCGCACGACGCTGCGGCTCTATCGCGAGCCCAGCCGTCGCACGCTGCCGGAGCTCTCGCTCAGGCCGGGCGAGGAAGCGGTGTGGGATTGGCGGTTCCGGATTCGCTACGCGGGTGCGGCCCGTGACGGGAGCGACGCGACGCCGGTCGTGGTGCGTGCGCTGGGGCTCGCCGCATATGCAATACTGAGGGGAGGGCTTGCGGCGAAGGATCGTCCGCCGGCACGTGCGGCGGCGGGCCTGCCGGCGATCTGGTCAGGCGACCGGCTGGTGTGCATTCCAAGCATGCCCAGAGCGGTGCCGCGCGATGCCCGTTTCAGCGCCGTGTTCGTGGGGCTCGACAGCGTGCCGCGCTGAGCATCTACGGGGCTTGGCGGCGCTTTGGGAGTGGAGCGGCCCTGCGGCGCTCATGCCGGTGCGAGAACGGCCCATTAAACTTGGCAAACGGGGGGGCGACCCCTATCTTACGCGTCAGCTAGACTGCGGATCCTGCCGGCTCCCCGTTCCCCCGTGCCGGCTCTCTCGGGAAGACAGATGAATCCGAATTTTCAGAAGCTTGCGATCTGGGTTGCCGTTTTCGTGCTGCTCGCCGCGCTGTTCAACCTGTTCAACAATCCGACGCAGGGACGGCGTGGGAGCGAGATCAACTATTCGGACTTCCTCAGCGCCGTCGACGCCGGCAACGTGGCCGAGGTGACGCTGGCAGGAAACCGCATCTACGGCACCATGCGCGATAACGCGTCGCCGTTCACCAGCTATGCGCCCCAGGACAACACGCTCGTCGAGCGCCTCAAGGCGAAGGACGTGAAGTTCAAGGCGCGGCCGTCCGACGAGGACGTGCCGTCGATCCTCTCCGTCATCCTCAACTGGTTCCCCATGCTGCTCCTGATCGCGGTGTGGGTGTTCTTCATGCGCCAGATGCAGTCCGGCTCGGGCCGCGCCATGGGCTTCGGGAAGAGCCGCGCCAAGTTGCTCACCGAGCGGCAGGGCCGCGTGACGTTCGAGGACGTGGCGGGCGTCGACGAAGCCAAGGCCGATCTCGAGGAGATCGTCGAGTTCCTGCGCGATCCGCAGAAATTCCAGCGGCTCGGCGGGCGCATTCCGCGCGGCGCGCTGCTGGTCGGCCCTCCGGGCACCGGCAAGACGCTGATCGCGCGCGCGGTCGCGGGCGAAGCCAACGTGCCGTTCTTCACCATCTCGGGCTCCGACTTCGTCGAGATGTTCGTCGGCGTCGGTGCGTCGCGCGTGCGCGACATGTTCGAGCAGGCGAAGAAGAACGCGCCCTGCATCATCTTCATCGACGAGATCGACGCCGTCGGCCGGCACCGTGGCGCGGGCCTCGGCGGCGGCAACGACGAGCGTGAGCAGACGCTGAACCAGCTGCTGGTCGAGATGGACGGCTTCGAGGCCAACGAGGGCATCATCATCATCGCGGCCACCAACCGGCCGGACGTGCTCGATCCCGCGTTGCTGCGCCCGGGCCGCTTCGACCGCCAGATCGTGGTGCCGAACCCCGACATCGCGGGGCGCGAGAAGATCCTCAAGGTGCACATGCGCAAGAGCCCGATCGCACCCGACGTCGATCCGAAGACGATCGCGCGCGGCACGCCCGGGTTCTCGGGCGCCGATCTCGCCAACCTCGTCAACGAGGCGGCACTCTTGGCTGCGCGCCGCAACAAGCGGCTGGTGACACAGTCCGAGTTCGAGGACGCCAAGGACAAGGTGATGATGGGCGCCGAGCGGCGCTCCATGGTCATGAGCGAGGAGGAGAAGCGCAACACCGCCTATCACGAGGCGGGGCACGCCATCGTCGGCCTCAAGGTGCCGTATGATCCCCTGCACAAGGTGACCATCATCCCGCGCGGACGTGCGCTCGGCGTGACGATGAACCTCCCGGAAGGCGATCGCTACAGCCGCACGCGGCAGTGGTGCGAGGCGCGCCTCGCCGTGCTGTTCGGCGGGCGCGAGGCGGAGATCCTCCTCGGCGGGCCGGACAACGTGACGAACGGCGCCACGGGCGACATCCAGATGGCGACGCAGCTCGCGCGCGCGATGGTCATGGAGTGGGGCATGTCCGACACGCTCGGGCGCGTCCGCTACAACGGTAACGAGCAGGAGATTTTCCTGGGCCACTCGGTGACGCAGACCAAGAACATCTCGGACGGGACGGCGAAGCTCATCGACGAGGAGATCCGCAGGCTCATTCATGCCGGCGAGGAGAAGGCCAAGACGATCCTGACCGAGAACATCGACAAGCTGCACGCGGTCGCCAAGGCGCTGCTCGACTTCGAGACCATCACCGGCGAAGAGGTGCAGGCGATCATGCGCGGCGACCAGATCGTGCGCCGCGACGATGACGGCTCGAAGGGCTCGGCCGGTCCGGCGGTGCCGACGACGGGGCGCTCGCGCCCACGCGAGGAGCCGGGTGCGGGCGGCATGGAGCCTCAGCCGCAGTCGTAACGGCGCCCTTTCACATAGAAGAAAAGCGGTCGCGCCCCAAGCGCGGCCGCTTTCATTTTTGGCCCGCCTGCCGGCGCCGACGGCCGTCCGCGAACTGTAATTGCCGCTTTACAATGGGGCTTGTAATCTCGGGCCGTCGCTGGGGGCTAGAGCGCGATCGCTTTGGTTGAACCTCGATAGCGCTCCAGGTCTTTGATGAGACCGATTTTCCACGCTTCGGACTGATAGGGTCCGAAGCGATCATGGTCGAAGGGATCAGTCTACGTGTCGGGCGGGATTTTCATCTCCTATCGCCGGAACGACAACCGGCACGCGGTCTGGCGGCT
>JBFXEP010000352.1:0-4077 GCA_050179995.1 Hyphomicrobium sp. | reverse complement strand
CCAGCGAGCGTCTTGAGCGACAGCCTGAGATAGACCTTGTCGCCGCCCTTGCGGGCGATGACCGAATGGCCGAGCTCGGCGCCGAGCTTGACCTCCGCCGCTTGCGCCGCGGGGCCGGACCAGGCGAGCAGTCCGCAGAGCGCAGCGAGAGCAAAAAAGGAGGCCGAAGAGAGAAACAAGGAACGCGTCCGCACAGGCGACATGGAGAGTTCTCCCTGAAAGCAAAAGCAGCCCTCAGAGTAAAATCGTCGCACGGCGGAACGGTGCGAAACTCGTGTCCGAACCGCGCAGGCCGGATGGCGAAAAAAAGAAAAGCCCGCGTGCGTCTCGGCCGCCACGCGGATCAGATCACGCGATGCTAGGTCTCGACACTCGCCCATCGAAGGGAAACACGCCACAGAGGTTTCAAGCTATTCTGACGCGCCTGGGCAATTGGAGATTTGGCGTCATGGCAAGGATCGTCTTCGGAATGAACCAGTCCCTGGACGGCTACGTCGACCACCAGCACTTTGCGCCCGACCCCCCGCTCTTTCGTCACTGGATAGAGCACGTGCGCGGCCTGGCCGGCAGTGTGTACGGCCGCCGCATGTACGAGGTCATGCGCTATTGGGACGAAGACCATCCGGAGTGGACCCCGGAGCAACACGAGTTCGCGGCGGCGTGGCGGAGCCAACCGAAGTGGGTCGTGTCGCGCTCGTTGAAGTCAGTCGGTCCCAACGCCGCGCTTGTCGAGAATGATACCGAGGAGGCGATACGCGGGCTGAAGTCTCAGCTCGATGGGGAGATCACAGTTTCCGGACCGGATTTGGCTCGAAGCCTGACCGACCTTGGTCTTGTTGACGAGTATCGGCTCTACATCCACCCCGTCGTGCTGGGTCGCGGCAAGCCTTTCTTCGCCGGCCCCCGGCCGCCGCTCCGCCTCGTGGCCAACGATTTGATCGGCGGGAAGACGATCAGGCTGACGTACGTTTCGGCTTAGGAACGCAACGCGCCCGACGCCAGCTGGACCAGTCCCTCACCTGCCCTCCTCGCCTTCGGCTCGGCGGGCATCCTCTCCCGTCCCGGGAGAGGAAAAAGAAGCTCTTCCTTCTCCCGGGATGGGAGAAGGTGCCCCGTCGAGCCGGAGGCTCGCCTTCGGCGAGACGGGGCGGATGAGGGACTCTTTGCGTCCGAATGTCGGATTGCCCGCCGCAGACGCGTCATGGCTGCGCCAGGCCAAGTCGGAAATGCCCTAGTTCAGCGTGCGCTTCACGTCCCCGCTCGCAACCTGCTGCCCTGGAACGAGGGACATGCGGTGGAACAACACTTCGAGCCTGGTCCAGTCGTCCCTTGTGCGTCGCGCGTTGCCGGCAAGCTCCGCTTTGAGCGTCTGTACCACCGTCAACAAGGCCCTGTCCTCGCCGCGTGTCGCACCTGCCGCCTCATCAGCCTCGAGCGTCTCGAGCACCGTCTGGATCGCCTCCTCGTAGGGGCCTTGGGGCAGCAGCATCACCACACCGAGGGCCTGCGAGACTTCATCGGCTGCCTGGCGGAGCACTTGCAGTTTCCAACCATCACTGGCCTGCAACGCATGTTCCTCCTTGGCCAGCGCACGATCTAGAGCCGCGCCGACCTCGTCGTCGCGCTCAGTCAACGCCCGGTTGAGCGCACGATAGGCGCCGCGCACGGTACCGAATGTGTTGGCCGCCGTAAGGGCTGCCTGGAATCCCTGGTCATCGATATCGAGAAAATCCGCGGCTTTCACTCCGAGCGGGCTTAAGAGCGCCGCGACTGCAGCCTCCCGGTCGCTTTCGCTACTTTCTATCTGAACTCCCGAGCGTTGGCTGTGATCAGTCAAACGGCGTTGCTCGGCGTTGAGCGATCCGCCGGCCTTCGCATCGACCGGCTGGCGTGCACCCGCAAGCTGCAGTCGCACTCCCCCGCGCCCGACCTCGCGCGCGCGGATGCGCGCCAGCGTCTTGTAGAGGTCCTTGTGCACGAAATAGGATTCGTCGCGCTTCTTGTCCCGCTGCACCACCGAGAACGTCGCCCCGGTGTTGAGCACGTTGAGCATCACCGGGTGCACGTCGTCCGGCGTGTCGTCGAGTGTCACATAGGCCGTGTAGCCCTCCACCTCGTCGATCGGCACGAACTCGGCGAGCACTGCCTCGCAGTTCTCGCCGACCTTGGGCAGCAGCGCCACGACGAGCTGATCCTCGAGCTGGTCGATCCTCATGCCGGCTTCCGCCTGCTCCTTGTTGGTCTCGAGCTCGCGCTTGATGACCGTGTTCAGGAACTCGAGAAGCTCCGAGCGCACGAGGTAGTGGCCGGGCTCGCTACTGCGCCGCACGGCGCCGATGATCGCTCCCGCATTCAAGACGTCGCGCACCTGCACCGCCGTCTCCGGATCGAGCTCGTCGAGCCTCACCTCGTTCGAGTAGCCGTCCACGTTCTCGATCGGATGCATTGCCTGCCCGACGAGGCGCGCCTTGCGGAACGTGTCGGGCAAGAGCGCCGTCTCGATCATGGCGTTGAGCTCCTGCGAGTTGCGCGCCTTCATCGAGGGCACGTCCGAGAGCGGCGAGCGCACCGCGTTGGCGCCGAACAGGCCCGTCATGAAGATCAAGGAGTCGATGCCGATGGCGATGGCGAGCGCCAGGTAGGCGAGCCGGTTGCCGTCCTGGAACGCGTTGATCGACACCACGAAGTTGTGCGCCTTGTCGTCGCGATTGAGGTCGATGAACGAGAGCCTCTCGCCCATCGCGTTTGCGTCCGCGCTCGGCAGCCCCGAATCCCGGAGGCAATTGCGCCCGAAGCCCAGAAGCGGGTCCACGCCGCCCGTGGTCGGAACTTTGTCGCCGCCTGCGCAGTTGGTCGCGAATGCCTGCAGGCCGGCGTTAAGCGCGAACACCACCGCCGCCGCCTCCACCGCCTGCTTGGGATCGCAATCGAGGTTGCGCACGCGATCCTTGGTCGCCACGGTCGAGATCATGGCGTCATAGAGCTGCACGCAATGCTGGTGCAGCGAGCCGAGCCGCTCCGCGGTCGGATCCTGGCGGAAATCGGCGCGCGCCGTCTCGAACGCGGCCCGCACCCGCGCCGGATCGACCCGTTGGCCCTCCTGGCCGAGCTGGGACGCCTCGGCGGCCTGGATACGCTGCTCAGCGGTGCTCGCCTCGCCCTTGAGCTTGGCGAGCTCGCCGTCGACGCCCGCGAGCTCCCGCTCGATCGCGGCGATGCGCGTATCGACGGTATCGAGACGCTTCTGCGCGTCCTTCACGCGCTCCTCGCCGATTTTGTAGTATTCCCTGAGCTTGCCGAGCTCGGCCATGCGCTCGCGGTAGATCGGGCCTTTGCCCTCCTTGAGCGTGCCTTCGACGCCCTTGTCCTCGGCCATCGCCTCGACCCGCTTGGCATCAACCTCTTTCGCGCGCGCGTCGAGCTGGCCCTTCTTGTCCGTGAGCTCGGCCGAAAGACCCGGCCGGTCCGCCTTGAGGCGCGACAGCTCGTCCGTCAGCGCCGCCTTCTTGCCGACCAGACCCGCCTGCCCGCTGGTGGCGGTTGCCATGCGCTCCTGCTGCTCCGCGATCGCCGAGCGGTGCGCCTCCATCTGCCTCGTGAAGTGCGTCTCGATCTCGGCTTCCGCGCCCTCGGAGGCCTTGGAGAGACCCGCGAGCTGCGCCTCGTAGGCGTGCCAGCCCTCGCTCTGGAACAGCCGCTCCGCTTCCCCGATGCGCCGGCTCGAAATCGTCTCGCCGATGTCGGCCACCACGCCGGCCACTTGGTTCTTGGTGCGGATCTCGGCCGCGCGCGCGCGCTGGTCCTTCGGGAAGATGACGTTGAAGCGGCTGTCGAACGAGAAGAACACGCTCGTCGCCATGCAGGCCAGGAACATGACCCACAGCATGGCGTTCTTGGCGATGATGCGCACGCCCTGCGTGTAGGGCTGGATGACGTCGCTCTTCGAGAACATCATGAGTGCCGAGAGGGCGAGCAGGAGCGCACCCGCCGCGCCGAGCCCATACATGAGCTGGTCGTTCGACACACCGGCGTGGATGATGGCGATGATGAGCGCGACCAGCACGAAGCCGCCGCCCA
>JBFXEP010000351.1:0-4095 GCA_050179995.1 Hyphomicrobium sp. | reverse complement strand
TTCAGCCTCAAGTTCTCCGGCGCCATCTCGGGCTCCATGAGCGTGACCATGGCGGGCGCGCGCCAGACGGTGTCGATCTCGACCGGCGGCCCCGGCTTCACCGGCGTCAACCTGTCCTTCGCCAAGAGCAGCTGATCAAGAGCGGCTGACGATGGCGGCTCGGGCCGTCGCAAGTCGCCGCAAGTCAGGAGACACATGACGATGTCGCTGAGCGCACGCCTCGCAACCGTTGCCTTGGCCCTTCTCGCCGCCGCCGGCCCCGCCGTGGTGCTGGCAAGCTCGGCCACCGAGGCCGGCTACCTGCGCCGCCCCGTCGAGGGCGACGTCGCGGTGGCGGCCAGCCGCTACGGCAACGGCACCGTCAGCGGACCTGTGCGCCAGACACGGACCGGTTACGAGGTGCGCCTGCCCGGCGGCACGTGGACCGCCTGCCGCCGCAGCTGCTCCGAGACGCTACGCGTCGAGACCGTCGATTTCTTCGAGACCAACAGCAGCCTCACCGGCTACGGCACGGTCGAGAACGAGTGCGGGATCTTCGGCTGCCTCGACCTCGGCCGGCGCCGCTGAGCTGGGCAGCGACGCACGCGTCATCCACGTGGCAGGAACGGATTGCTCCGCCGCTCGTCGCCGATCGTGCTCACCGGTCCATGCCCACAGATGAAGGTGAAGTCGTCATCGAGCGCCATGAGCTTGGTCGTGATGGCATCGATCAGCGCCTCGTGATCGCCATACGGGAAATCCGTGCGCCCGATCGAGCCGCGAAACAGCACGTCGCCCATGATGATCAAGCGATGCTCCCGGTTGACGAGCACGACCGAGCCCGGCGAATGCCCGGGACAATGCAGGACCTCGAACACATGCCCGCCGACCGTGACCGTATCGCCCTCCGCGAGCCAGCGGTCGGGCGTGACCGGTCGCGCCGGAATGCCGTAGGCGGCGCCCTGCTTGGGCAGGTTGTCGAGCAGGAAGCGGTCGGCCGGGTGCGGCCCCTCGATGGCCACGCCGAGCGCGTCCTTGAGATCCGCCGCACCGGCCGCATGGTCGATATGCCCATGCGTGAGCAGGATCTTCTCGATCCTGATCCCGAGCTCGCCGATGGCGCGCTGCACATCGTCGAGATCGCCGCCCGGATCGACCACCGCGCCCGCCTTGCTGGTGTCGTCCCATAGCAGTGTGCAGTTCTGCTGGAACGGCGTGACCGGCACGATTGCGGCCCGAAGGCCCGTCTTGGGTTCGATGGTCATCGATTCGAGAGCTGCCTTGTGATGTTGCAATTCGATCTCCCTTAGAGGGTTTCCGGAAAAGTGGGAACCGGTCATGGCGAAGCCTTGCAAACCAAAAGTCCGATAAGAAGCACGACAAAACAAAGACTCTGGGGTTTCGCCTGCCGGGCCAGCGGCGGCGCCGCCTGCTGACTGAGGGGCCCCCGGCGGTGTAGGGTCCGCCGCACGGGATTTTGGGGGAGAGTCCGGGCATGCAGTTGCGGGAGATGCACTACGCCAAAATCGACGGCACGGAGGTGCAGGTCGAGGTCAAGTCCGCGGCGGAGGCCAAGGCGGCCATCAAGGAGCTGCGCCACAAGAAGAAGGAGCTGGCGCTCCTGAAGCGCCGCATCGCCAAGCAGGAGCAGCGCGCCCGCCGCACCATCGAGCGGGCCGAGGACGAGGCCGAGCGGGAGGCCCGCCGGCGCGGCCTGTTCGCCACCCTGCGCCGCGTCTCGCGCGCCTTTGGTAAACGAGCGGAATTGCCCGATCTCGAGGCTATTCAACGGGATCTCGAGAAAACCGACGAGATTCTCCACAACATTGAGAGCTGCATCATTCAGCTCGAAGGCCGGTTATTGGGGTGAAAATGCGGCGCCAGAGCCCAGCCAGCCACACGCGCCCCAAAAAGACCGTGCTCCGGAATAAGGATACGCCAGTACCGTTGTATCCAACAGTCGCGGGAGGGGGCCGTGATGGATGATGTCCAGTCGCGGATGATCCAGCTTCTGCCGCGTCTGCGCAGGTTTGCACTCGCGCTGACAGGCGACAGGGACAAGGCCGACGATCTCGTACAGGACACGTGCGAGCGTGCCTTGGCGCATCTGGACCAGTGGAAGCCCGGAACGAGTCTCGACAGTTGGATGTACCGCATTGCGCAAAACATCTGGGTGGACCACCACCGCGGCCGCAGGGCCCAGGGTGATCAGCGTCCGATCGACGAGGTCGAGAATCTCGTTGGCATGGACGGGCGCAACATCACCGAGAGCCGACTCACGCTTGCCGCCGTCAACGAAAGCATCTCGCGCCTTCCGCCCGAGCAGCAGGTGCTCGTGGCCATGGTGTGCGTGGAAGGCATTTCCTACAAGGAGGCCGCAAGCATACTTGGTATCCCCCTCGGTACCGTGATGAGCCGGTTGTCGCGTGCGCGCCAGGCCCTCTATGCAGCGCTGACGGACACGCCGGTCTCCGCAACCCCAGTTCCCATTCCTGCTTCGAGCAGAGAGCGATAAGATGATTCAAGTCCCCGATGAAATGTTGATGGCCTACGCCGACGGCGAGCTGACCGTCGAGGAGACGCAGGCGCTGGAGCAGGTCATGCGCCAGGATCCGCTTCTGCGCACCCGCCTCGAGCCGTTCGTGCAGACACGCATGCGCCTGTCCTACGCCTTCGATCGCGTCCTGCACGAGCCGGTGCCGGATCGGCTGGTGGCGGCCATTGCTGCGGCCACCATTCGCCAGCGGCCTGCCCCTCCGTCCATCGCCGCGCGCGTGTCCGAGCGCGTTCGTGATGCGATGGCCGATTTCTTCGATGCGGCATTTCCGAACGGCTTCACCGCGCCGGTAGCGGCCAGCATCGCCGCCGTGCTGGTTGTCGGCGGCGCGACCGGCCTGCTCGCGGGACGGTTCATCGGGCCGTCTCCCATGGTCGCCATGAAAGACGGAGGCCTGGTGGCATCCGGAACGCTCGCCTACGCGCTTGAGACGCTGCCGAGCTTGAGCACATCGGCCACCGGCTCCGACGGCAGCAGGGTGACGCCGACGCTGTCGTTCCAGTCCGAGAAGGACGGCGTGTGCCGCCAGTACCACATCGCGATCGCGGCTGAGACACCGGACTACGCCGGCCTCGCCTGCCGTGCGCCGGACGGCGCTTGGCACATCGCACTGCAGACCGAGACGGTGAAGCTCGCGTCGGCCGCTGGACAGTACACGACGCAAAACGCCCCGATCGTGCGGGCCATCGCCGATCTGATGGAGAGCCGGATCGAGGGAGAGACCTTCGGCGTGGCCGACGAGTCCGCCCGGCTGGCCAACGACTGGCAGGCGCCTGCGGCACCCCGCAACTAGCCTTTTCTGGCAAGTCCCTCACCTGCCCACCTCGCCGAAGGTGAGCCTTCGGCGAGGTGGGCATCCTCTCCCGTCCCGGGAGAGGACAGTGAAGTGAAGCCCTCTTCCTTCTCCCGGGACGGGAGAAGGTGCCCTAAAAGGGCGGATGAGGGACTCATTTGCGTCCGAATATCGGATGACGCGCCCCGCGCGCGCAAGCACGCCTACCAGCGGAACTCGGCCACACCGGCCTTGAGCCTTGCCTTGCGGCTTCCTGCCTTGTCGGCGGCTTTCTTGTTTTTGGCTGCCGGCCCTTTCGCCATCATGTCGGCGCGCAGGCACTGCTGGGGCGCGAGCACGAGCCCCGCGCCGTAGATGAGATCGCGTCCCGGCTGGCCGAGATCGCGCGTGGAGAAGCGCTCGAGCAGCATGTCCTCGGTGCCGTCGACAATGTCGCTCGCCGCGCGCGTGGCGAGAATGGCGGTGACGAAGGGCACCGCGAAGGACGTACCGGTCCTGAGCCCCTGTTTCCCGCTCGGCAGCGCCGTGAGGATATCGACGCCGGGAGCCGCGAGGTCGATGTAGTCGCCGCGGCTGGCCGCGCGATAGTTTTCGCCCGCGCGGTTGACGGCCGTCACGGCGATGACGTGCGGATAGGCGCCGGGATAGCTTGGCGGGGCCGCAGGGCCCATGTTCCCTGCTGCGGCGACGAAGATGATGCCCTTGAGGCTCATGCGTTCGATGGTCCGCGCGATGGCGGGGTCGGAAGGTCCGGCGAAGCTCAGGT
>JBFXEP010000350.1:0-4101 GCA_050179995.1 Hyphomicrobium sp. | reverse complement strand
CCGCATCCTCGACGGGGATGCCGTCGAGGACGACGCCCGGGTCGGCGGCAAGGTCGCCGCGGCGCGTGAGCGCAAGCGCGACCACGACAATGCCGACCATGGCGAGCTTGCGCCGCTCGCGCACCGGTCCCTCGCCCGAGGGCACGACGAGGTTGCCGTCACGAAAGAGGCGGCCCACGGGCGCATCGTCGATGATGCGGACCGGACCCGGCGCCAGGCGCACCATCTCGCCGTTGTAGGCGACCTGCACCTCGGGCACGCCGCTCGCGCGGGCGAGTTCGGCGTGCGCCTTCAAGTGGCGTGCCTCGCCGTGCATGGGAATGGCGATGCGCGGACGGGTCCAGGCGTAGAGCTGACGCAGTTCGTCGCGGCGCGGGTGACCGGTGACGTGAACCAGTCCCTCGCCGTCGGTGATCACCTCGACCCCCATGCGCACGAGGCTGTTCTGGATCCAGCCGACGGCCCTCTCGTTGCCGGGGATGGTGCGCGAGGAGAAAATGGCGATGTCGCCCTTGTCGAGCGAGATATCGGGGTGCTCGTTGTCGGCGATGCGCGCCATGGCGGCGCGCGGCTCGCCCTGGCTGCCAGTGCAGATGCAGACCACCTTCGAGCGCTTGATCTCGCCGAACTGCTGCTGGTCGACATAGCGGAAGCCTTGCGGCAGGTAGCCGGTGTCGATGGCGACCTCGATCACGCGATGCAGCGCGCGACCGGCAACCACCAGCTCGCGGCCGGCGGCGCGGGCGGCATCCGCCACCGCCTTAACGCGCGAGACGTTGGAGGCGAAGGTCGTGACCGCCACGCGATGCGGCGCGTTGCGTATCAGATCGGCGAGCGTGCCTGCAACGTCGCGCTCGGACGGGGAGCGGCCCTCGCGCATGGCGTTGGTGGAGTCGCCGACGAGGGCCAGAACGCCTTCCTCACCCAAGGCGGCGAGGCGCGCGGTATCGGGCGTGCCGCCGATGATCGGCGTGGGGTCGAGCTTCCAGTCGCCGGTATGCAGAACGAGTCCGTGGGGGGTGCGGATGGCGAGCGCGCTGCTCTCGGGTATCGAGTGCGACATCTCGATGAACTCGACGTCGAAGGGCCCGACGTTCACGCGCCCGTTCAAGGGAACCTCGCGCACGGGAATCGCGAGTCGCGCGCCGTACTCGGCCAGCTTCGCCTTCAGCATCCCGGCCGTGAAGGGCGTCGCGTAGACCGGCACCCCGAGGCGGGACCAAAGGTCGATGACGGCGCCGATGTGATCCTCGTGGGCGTGCGTGATAACGATGCCCGCCAGCGTGCTCTTCTCCTCCTCGATGAAACGCAGGTCGGGGAAGATGACGTCGACGCCCGGATCGTCCTCGCCCTCGGGAAACGTGATGCCGAGGTCGACCATCAGCCACTTGCGGGCGTCCGGCGGGCCGATGCCGTAGAGGTAGGCGTTCATGCCGATCTCACCGAGACCGCCGAGCGCCAGAAAGACCAGCTCGTCCTCGTCGCGGGATTTGGCCGCTTGCTTCGTCCGCTTGTTGGGCATGCGCCGAATTGCACCTTATCTTTTTTTGTCCGCCTCGAGAGCAGCGCGTCAGCGGCCGAGCGAGACGTCTCCGAACGTGAACCGGCGCACACCGGCCTCATTGTCGAGCATCAGCGCGCCATCGGGGTCGAGGCCCAGGAAGGCGCCCCAGATGCGCTCGGCACCCGTGTTGATGCTCATGCGCTCCCCTATAGGATGGGCGCGCCTTAGCCAAGCCTCCCTCACCGCGGCAAAGCCTCGCCCTTCGTCCCACAGGGCGAGCCAGGCCGCCATGCTGGCGGCGATCCGTTCCAAGAGGAAGCGCGGCTCGGGCGCGGACCCATAGGCGGCGAGGCAGGTCGCGAGGCGATCCGGCAAGGGCGGGGCCGCGGTGACGTTGATGCCGATGCCGATCACCGCGGTGAGGCCCTCTGCGTTGGTGCTGCTCTCGATCAGGATGCCGCCCGCCTTCTCGCCGGCGATGAGGATGTCGTTCGGCCACTTGAGGCTGAGATCGGCGGGCGCGGCACCGGCCTCGAGGGCGTCGAACACCGCGACGCCTGCAACCAGGGCGAGCTGGTAGGCGCGGGGCTGAGGCGCCTCGAGGGTGACGAGCAGGCTCGCGTGCATATTTCCCGCTTCCGAGCTCCAGGCGCGGCCGGCGCGGCCGCGTCCCGCCGTCTGGGTGTCGGCCATGATCCAGAGCGGGCCGCGCTCGCCCGCCGCCGCCCGGCGCATGGCCTCGGCGTTGGTGGAGTCGAGGGCCGGAAAGCGCTCGATGGGGATGACCGTCATGACCTGCGACCAAAAGGCACGTGACGGACGCTTTGTTGGTAATCTGGCATTAATCGACCTGGGTCATTAATTATACGTCGTGTAGTTTTAACGCCGTACAATCGCAATGTTTTTTCGTTTTTCACAGGTGCGGCCATGGTGAAGCAAGGTCGTGCAGCTCGCCGTCCGACCAACCGGGCGGGAACCGTGACCATCGACGGCAAGGAGCATGCGGTGCTTCTGCGCGACCTTTCCGCGACCGGCGCTCGCTTGCGGCTCGCGGCGGCGGGAGCGTTGCCGGACCGGTTCAGACTGGTCGCCCCGCTCGAGAAGGTCAATGCCGAATGCGTCGTCGTGTGGCGGCGCGGGGTCGACTGCGGGGTCAGGTTCGAATAGCGCCGCTGCGCCAAGTTGCCTAGAGCGCAAGCGATTTCGCTGCCGCTGCCGCTGCGTCGACCAGCGGCGCCGGATAGACCGCATAGAACACCACGAACAGGCCGGCCAGGATCATCACGAAGCGGACGTAGGGTGCGGCCGGCACGAAGGCCGGCTTGGCGTCGTCGAAGAACATCACCTTGACGATGCGCAGGTAGTAGAAGGCGCCGACCACGCTCGACAGCACGCCGAGAATGGCGAGGCCATAGAGCTCCGCCTTCACGGCCGCGGCAAAGACGTAGAACTTGGCGAAGAAGCCGGCGAGAGGCGGCACGCCCGCGAGCGAGAAGAAGAGCATGGCCAGGATGAAGGCCATCGGCAGGTTGGTCTCGGCCAGCCCGGCAAGCTCGTAGATGTCCTCGACGGGGCCCTCCTCGCGGCGCATGGCCAGGATGCAGGCGAACGAGCCCAGCGTCATGACGAGGTAGATGGCGAGGTAGACCAGCAGGGCCTGGATGCCCTCCTCGCTGCCGGCGGCGAGGCCGACGAGGGCGAAGCCGACATGGCCGATCGAGGAGTAGGCCATCAGGCGCTTGATGTTGGTCTGCCCGATGGCGGCGAAGGCACCGAGCAGCATGGAGGCGATGGCGAGGAAGATGATGATCTTCTGCCACTGGATCGTGAGCCCGCCGAAGCCGTCGAAGAGAACGCGCGCCAGGAGCGCCAGCGCGGCGAGCTTGGGGGCGGCGGCGAAGAAGGCGGTGATGGGCGTCGGCGCGCCCTCGTAGACGTCGGGCGTCCACATATGGAAGGGGACGGCCGAAACCTTGAAGGCGAGGCCGACGAGCAGAAAGACCAGGCCGGCGATGAGGCCGAGGTTGGTGGCGGCGCCCGGCGCGGCGGCGGCCGAGGCGAGGCCGGCTAGTGAGATGGTGCCGGAGAAGCCGTAGAGCAGCGAGGCCCCGTAGAGCAGCATGCCCGAGGAGAGGGCGCCGAGCACGAAGTACTTCATGCCAGCCTCGCTCGAGCGCACGTCGTCGCGGCGCACCGCGGCCAGCACGTAGAGCGCGAGGCTCTGCAGCTCGAGGCCGAGATAGAGCGCCAGGAGGTCGCCGGCGGAGATCATCATCATCATGCCGACGGTGGCGAGCAAGATGAGGACCGGCACCTCGTAACGGTCGACCTTGGCGCGGCGCAGGTCATCGAACGAGAGCAGGATAGCGGCTGCGGAGCCCGCCAGAACCAGGAGCTTCACGAAGCGGGCGAAGGCATCACTGATGAAGGCGCCATCGAAAACGCTGACGGTTACCGCCTGCTGGGTGGCGATGGCGGCTGCGGCGGCGATCAGAAAGAGGATGGCGAGCCAGCCTTCGCTCTCCATGCGCTGCCCCGCCGTGCTCGAGCCGAAAGCGCCGACCATGAGCAGCAGCATGGCGCCGACGGCGAGGCCC
>JBFXEP010000349.1:0-4112 GCA_050179995.1 Hyphomicrobium sp. | reverse complement strand
CCTCCTCGACGTGATCGACCCAGGCGGCGAGGCGGCTCTCGGAGCTATGGGGGTGCGCGACCGCCAAGCGCTCCCAGACGGCATCGCCCTCGGCGGCGAGCTCACGCGCATAGGCAACCACGAGCTCGTCCTTCGACTTGAAGTGTCGATAGAGCGTCATTTTATTAGTTTGAGCGGCCTCGGCGATCAGCTCGACGCCGACGCTGTGCAGGCCGTGGCGGTAGAACAGCTCCCGCGCCACGGCGAGGATCCGCTCCCGCGGAGGGGGCAAAGCAGGCTCGCCTGCGTCAGATTTTCGCCGGGTCTGGACCAATGCCTTGACGTTCGCCTCTTGACTGCCACCTTACCGACCGGTACGCACAGGGGTGTTACCGGTCAGTAACACATCGCGCATCTAAGTCAACTTTGACGTCTGATCAATACCACTCGCAAGGCTCGTAGTCTGATTCTGGGTTTTTCGTCGCCGGGGCAGCCTTTTTTGCCACCGTCTTCCTGACAGATACCCGGACACAACCGCGCGCTTCCCCCTGGAGGGCTCATGCCGTCTCATCGCTTCCGCCTCATCCTTCTCAGCGCTGCGCTCCTTGCTGCGCCGCTGGCCGGATGCGGAGAGGACAAGGCCGCGAACGCGACCGCAGCGGCGCCCCCGCCGCCCAAGGTCACGGTGGCGAAGCCGACCCAGAAGCTGGTCTCGGACTACGATGAATATGTCGGCCGCTTCGTGGCTTATGACTTCGTCGAGGTGCGCGCGCGGGTGTCGGGCTATCTCGACAAGATCCACTTCACCGACGGCCAGCTCGTCAAGGAAGGCGACGACCTCTTCACCATCGACCGCAGGCCGTTCGAGGCTTCCCTCGATCAGGCGAAGGCGGCTGTCGAGCAGGCGAAGGCCAACCTCGCGTTCGCCGAGGCGGACCTGACCCGCGGCTCGAACCTGGTGCCCGGCACATCGATCACCCAGCAGACGCTGGACCAAAGGACGCAGGCCAAGCGCGTCGCCGCGGCGTCCGTCACGGCGCAGGAGGCGGCCGTGCGGCAGGCCGAGCTCGACCTGCAGTTCACCGAGCTCAGGTCGCCGATCTCAGGGCGCATCGGCGACCGGCGCGTCTCGATCGGCAATCTCGTGACCGGCGGCACGACGGGGAACACCACGCTGCTGGCGACGGTGGCCTCGGTCGATCCGATCCGCTTCGAGTTCACGATGGATGAGGCCTCGTTCCTGCGCTACCTCGACCTGGCATCGGCGCAGGGGTCGAGCAGCGCCAACCGCGGCATGTCGCTGCCGGTCAGGCTCAAGCTCATCGACGAGGACACGTTCGGGCACGAGGGCAAGATCGACTTCGTCGACAACGCGATCGACCGCTCGTCCGGCACGATCCGCGGGCGCGCCGAGTTCAAGAACCCCGACGGCAAGCTGACGCCCGGCATGTTCGGGCGCATCCAGATCACGGCGAAGCCGCCGGCCACGGCGCTGCTGGTGCCCGACGCCGCCATCGCCACGGAGCAGGCGCGCAAGTTCGTCTATGCCGTCTCGGCGGACGACGTGGCCACGCAGAAGTATGTGGAGCTCGGGCCGGTCGTCGACGGCCTGCGCGTCATCACCGCCGGCCTCGACGCCAACGACACCGTGGTGGTCAACGGTCTCATGCGGGTGCGGCCGGGCATCAAGGTCGCTCCCGAGCGGGAGACCGCCACCAAAGAGGCCGACGGAACCGTCGTCGGCACGAACTGACGGCAGCTGCCGTCAATTGTCATCCGCCATCGACCTCACGGCCGGGCCGTGAGGTCGGTGACTATTCCAGGGCTCGCGCATGCGCATCTCGCACTTCTTCATCGACCGGCCGATCTTCGCGGCCGTCATCTCGATCGTGTTCGTGATCGTCGGCGCGGTGTCGCTCAGCCGGCTCCCGGTCGCCCAATACCCGGACATCGCCCCGCCCGTGGTCAACGTCACGGGGCAATATCCTGGCGCGAGCGCGGAGGTGGTGGCGAACACGGTCGTGGCGCCGCTCGAGCAGCAAATCAACGGCGTCGAGCGCATGCTCTTCATCTCGTCGAACTCGACGGGTGACGGCCGGTTCTCGATCTCGGTCACGTTCGACCTCGGCACCAACCTCGACGTGGCGCAGGTGCAGGTGCAGAACCGCGTCGCCGTTGCGCAGCCGCGCCTCCCGGCCGACGTGCGCAACATCGGCGTCACGGTGGCCAAAGCCTCGCCCGACCTGATGATGGTCGTGCATCTGCTGTCGCCCGACCAATCCCGCGACACGCTGTTCATCTCCAACTATGCCAGCGTCAACGTGGTCGACGTCTTGAGCCGCATCGAAGGCGTCGGCTCGATCACGGTGTTCGGCAGCCGCGACTACTCGATGCGCGTGTGGCTCGATCCCGACCGGCTGCAGTCGCTGGCGCTGACCTCGAACGACGTGGTGACGGCGCTGCAGCGGCAGAACGTGCAGGTGGCGGCGGGCATTCTCAACCAGCCGCCGCTCGAGCAGCCGGGTGCCTTCCAGATCTCGGTCCAGACACAAGGACGGCTCGCCGATCCCGACCAGTTCGGGCAGATCGTCGTCAAGCAGAGCGGCGACGCCGTGGTGCGCATCAAGGACATCGGGCGCGTCGAGCTCGCGGCGCTCGACTACGGCGTCAACTCCTATCTCGACAAGAACCCCGCCACGGGCCTCGGCATCTTCCAGCTTCCGGGCTCGAACGCCATCGCGACCGCCGAGAAGATCAAGGCGACGATGGTGGAGCTCTCGAAGACCTTCCCGGCGGGTCTCAAGTACGACATCATCTACAACCCGACGGATTTCATCCAGCAATCAGTCGACGCGGTGGTGGAGACGATCCTCGAAGCGGTGGTGCTCGTCGTGCTGGTGGTGATCGTGTTCCTGCAGACTTGGCGCGCGGCCATCATCCCGATCGTGGCCATCCCGGTGTCGCTGATCGGCACGTTCTTCCTGCTCGCGGCGTTCGGGTTCTCGCTCAACAACCTGTCGCTGTTCGGCCTCGTGCTCGCCATCGGCATCGTGGTCGACGACGCGATCGTCGTGGTGGAGAACGTCGAGCGCAACATGGCGCAGGGCATGAGCCCGCGCGAGGCCTCGTATCGCACCATGGAGGAAGTTGGCGCGGCGCTGATCGCCATCGCGCTGGTGCTGTCGGCGGTGTTCGTGCCGTCGGCGTTCATCACCGGCATCTCCGGCCAGTTCTACCGCCAGTTCGCCCTCACCATCGCCGGTGCGACCGTAATCTCGCTCATCGTGTCACTGACGCTCTCGCCGGCGCTCTGTGCGCTCCTGCTCAAGCCGCACGAGCACGACGCGCACACGCGGCAGAGCTGGCTCGTGCGCATCCTGATGTGGCCCATCAGTGCCTTCTTCCGGGCCTTCAACTGGAGCTTCGACAAGATGAGCGCGGGCTATGCCTGGGTCGTGGGCAAGCTCGTCCGGCTGGCGGTGATCATGCTGGTGGTCTATGCCGGCATCATCGCCTTCGGCATGAACGAATTCCGCAAGACGCCGATCGGCTTCATTCCTGCGGTCGACGGCGGCTACCTGATCACGGTCACGCAGCTGCCGCCTGCCGCGTCGCTCTCGCGAACGGACGCGGTCAACCGGCGCGCGGTCGAGCTCGCGCTCGAGACGCCGGGCGTGGCGCACGCGGTCAACATCGTCGGCTTCTCGGGCGCGACGCGCACCAACGCGCCGAACGCGGGCGCGGTGTTCGTCGTGCTCAAGGACTTCGCCGAGCGAGCCAAGGACCCGAACCAGTCGGCGCAGGCGATCCAGAAGGCGCTGCTCGCCAAATTCTCGACCATCCAGGACGCGCTGGTGCTCGTGGTCGCGCCGCCGCCCGTGCGCGGCATCGGCAGCGCGGGCGGTTTCCGCATGATGGTGCAGGATCGCGGCAACGTGGGCTCGGCGGCGCTGCAGCAGGTGGTGGGCGCCATGATGGCCAAGGCCAATCAGACGCCGGGCCTGCAGCAGGTGTTCTCGCTGTTCGAGAACGCGACGCCGCAGCTCTACCTCGACATCGATCGCGTCAAGGCGCAGATGCTCGGCATCAACGTGTCGGACGTGTTCGCGGCGCTGCAGACCTACCTCGGCTCG
>JBFXEP010000348.1:0-4124 GCA_050179995.1 Hyphomicrobium sp. | reverse complement strand
GATCGCACCTCCTCGGCCGCCTGCGTCGTGCCCTCGATGCCGAGGTAGTACCACATGCCGAAGTGCAAGGCGGCCAGGACGCCGAGCCATCCGTACGGCAAGCCGGTCAGGAGCTCGTTGTGCTGCATCAGCGTGTTGTTCCAGGGCTGCACGGCGACGAACAGCACGAGGATGGCGATGAAGGCGATGGCCGTGATGACCAGGTTGAACGTCAGCGTGGCGTAGACGCCGCGATAGTTCAGCCAAGCGAGGAAGAGGATGGTCAGCACGATGAATGGCTTGTCGTGGGTCTCGGGGAAGCCGGCCATCGAGCCCACGGTCTGCACGAGATAGCCGAGAGTGATGGCGTTGGCGGCCTCGAGCATGGTGTAGGCGAATACCAGGAAGAGGCCGACGTTGAAGGCCATCAAGGGACCGACGATGTGCTTGGCCTGCGCGTACTGACCGCCGGCCGCGGCGACCGTCGAGGTCACCTCGGAGTCGATCATGGCGACGCAGGTGTAGAGGAGCCCCGCGAACCAGCAGGCGATCAGCGCGGCGAGAGCGCCACCTTTGCCCACGGCGAAGTTCCAACCCATGTACTCGCCGACGAGCACGATGCCGACGCCGAGGGCCCAGACATGGCCCGGTCCGAGGACGCGGAGCAGCGAGATTCTCTCGCCGTGAATGGCTGTGCTCTGGCTCACCGCTCGCCTCCCTGATGGGTCGGATCGATGACCAGCGCGTCCTCGATCTCGCCTTCCTTGGACGAGTTGAGGAGGTCCTCGGAGTAGGTCCTGTCGGTGCGGATGAGATCAAACAGTATCCACAAGCCAAGGAGCGCCGAGAGGCCCCAGGCCGCGTATTCGAGTAGCTGAAAATTATTCACGGGCGCCTCCCCCCTATTTGTTGTTGAACCGCTCGTCGATGACCTCGCGATACTCCTTCCGCGACCAGTGGAAGACGATGAAGAAGTAGGCGATGACGGCGAAGGCGGTGAGCGCGAGCTCGAGCGGATCGAAGCTGTAGTCGAAGCGGGTGGCGATCATCTCCGCCGCGGAGTTGGGGTTCTGCTCGGTCTTCGGACCATCCGTGAAACCAAGCTTCGTCCACTGCTCCTGCATGGTCGCGTTCTGATTCATGCCGGCCCAAGTCTGGTCCTTCTGCTCGAGGGCGATCTTTCCGCCGCCGGCAAGTCCGAGCTCGAGCGGCACGAACAGCGCGGCCATCACCAGAACAAGAAGGAAGATCGTGTCGAACACCTGCCCGATCGTGGATTGGACCGGCGGCTTATAGGGTGCTTTGGCCATGGTCGCTCCTCACCGGCTCTTCTTCATTTCGTCGAGGTAGTGGATGTCGAGACCGTAGATGTGGTCCCGGTCGTCGTCGTAGTGATTGATCATCGCGGCTATCGAGGCGGTGTTGAACAGGAGGACCAGGCCGCCGGCGATGGCGAGCGCTTGGAACACCCCGTTGTCACTGGAATTGAGTGCGACCTGCCAGAACGTGAAGGCGTAGGACAGCCAGAGCACCAGCACGGCGGCGTACGCCCAAAGGCGGTCGCCGGAGTACATGGACTGGATGCGTGGATCGGATAGTTTTTGTTGCATAGCTCCCCCTTTGGAATCGGACGTTTCTCTCGTTTATTGAGTTGCCTCTGAGGCAACCTTTTTTTATGTGCGGAAACACACTGCGTCCGGCTGCCGCATTTTGTCAAGGCAGATTGGCGCATGTTTAATCATTCTGCCTTCTGAACGATCATCTTCTGAGGCAGTCTGGTCTCCCTACGGATGTATTTCGATGAACGGCTGATCTCGCGTGCATAAAAAAGCGCCACCGGCAATTTGCCGGCGGCGCCTCTCGATGCGTGGTTTTGGCCGCATGTTGTCCGTCGCAGCCACGCCTCCCTGCACGCCCTTGTGGAACGGAGGGAGGCGTCGCCTGCGTCAGAAGCGGTCGATGGCCTCGTTGGCCTTCTTGGCGTCGGCATCGACGCCGGTCGCCTTGAGCTCAGCGTCCTCGAAGCGGATCTGCCAGATGTGCCAGATCACCCAGAATGCCACGCCGGCCAGCACCATCGGCAGCTCGTAGCCCTGGAACGGATAGATGGCGCCGACATCCTTGAGGTCGACAGCCCAGCTTTCATAACCAATCGTCGACATGTGTTGTCTCCTTGTTTCCTAGCGTCCGTTGTTGGATGCGAGTGCTGCGTGCTCGGCAGCCTTCACCTCGGCGATTGCGGCCTGATAGGCGGCGTCACCCTCGAAATCGAGACCGGCGATCTCGGCCCTCAGCGGAACGCGCAGGATGCCGAGCGCCTTGAGGATCAGTGACAGGATCAGGACCGGGAAGAAGCCCAGGCCGAAGAACATGATCAAAGCGCCGATGAAATTTCCCATCGGATTGATCGACGCGAAGCCTTCGTAGGGCGAACTCGGCGCGCCCCAGAGAAGGAAGCCCGCGACCACGACGCCCAGGAAGCCGGTGTAGCCGTGCACCGCGACGGCGCCCACCGCATCGTCGATCTTGAACGTGCGCTCGACCCAATAGTGCAGCTTGTAGGAGATGCACGGCACAATCGCGCCGACGAACATGGCCTGGATCGGATGGTAGAGGTCGTTGCCGGCGGACGCGGCGATAACACCGGCGAGTCCGCAAGAATACGTCCAGAACGCATCGCCCTTCGAGATCATGTAGCCGGCGAGCATGCCGCCCGACAGCGACATCAGGAAGTTGAAGGTGATGGCGCTCAGCGTCGTGGGTGCGAGATAGATGTTGGTCGCCGTCCACGTCTCGCCCGTGATCTGGCCCGCTATCGTCGCGGGTGCGATCATGGGGATGTTGCAAGCGGCGTAGAAACCCCAGAAGCCCGTGTAGATCAGGAACAGGCCGATGGTCACGAGCCAGGGGTTGTGCGGCGGGATCTCGCGCGGCGTTCCATCGGCGCGGAACTTGCCGATGCGCGGCCCGAGCACGATCAGCACCGCGAGCGCCGAGCCTCCGGCAATCGCGTGCACGACACCCGACGCGTAGGCATCGTGGTAGCCCAGATACTTCACCATCCAGCCGGTGGCGCTCCAGCCCCACGCGGCGTCGGTGATCCAGGTCACCGAGCCGACGAACACGGCGATGATCCAGAACGCGGCCGAGCGCGCGCGCTCGATGATGGCGCCGGAGATGATCGAGGCGGTGGTGATGGAGAAGAGGAGAAAGGCGGCCCAGAAGACACCATTGAGACGATGCCAGGTGGCGGTGCCGTTGACTCCGTCGACCGTCAGTCCCGCGGCTACATCGGTCGCGTTGACGCCCGAGAGATGGGTGCCCATCAGCGGGCTCGTCGGCGCGGCGATCAGGTTCGGATCGTAGGGAATGGGGTCGGGTACGAAATTGTACCAGTAAAAACCGCTCGGAAACGCGAAATATATCCACCACCCGAAGAAGAAGAATGTAATCGTAACCAACGGTATAGCCATCGTATTCTTCATAAGCGTGTGCATGTGGTTGCGTCTTCTGCTTACGCCCGTCTCGTACATGCAGAAGCCGACGTGAATAAGAAACATCATGACTACTGTCACCCAGTAGTAGAATTCGACGAACACAGTCGTCGTTGTTGTCAACTGGTCTCCCATAGCGCTCCCTACCTCTTTTGAATGTGAGGCAACTTTCTCGCTGCCGAGTAAAACCTGCGGCAGCTGGGCGCAGGCTGTCAATAATGTGGCAAAATTATGCACAGTGGTTAGGCAGATGCTAATCCGGCACGCGGCTATCCGAGGCTTTGATTTCGTGGTGGTATATTTAATTTCATTTTGTGAAACTACCTCGGTAACATGTGCTCGGATTTTAGGCGGCTCCGTTTGGCGCCTCGCGGGCTCTCTCACGGCGTTGGGGTTCCGGCGCCAGGGGATGGCCACGCTCCGTGCACTACACGAGATTGTTTCGCGAGGCAGGTGTGAGTCTGTTGCAACAGCGCGGGCGATCGTGGTTCGATGCCGGAAGCGCTTTTCATTCGAGCCGCGCGTTCCCGGCGTGGGGGCGACTCTCGTGACCCGCGTGGCGTCCTTGAGGCGCGGCGCGGGCGATGTGGCGCCCGTGTGATTTCCATGGCTACGGTGGCATGACACAGAAAATGCAGACCCCGCCCAAGA
>JBFXEP010000347.1:0-4143 GCA_050179995.1 Hyphomicrobium sp. | reverse complement strand
AATGGGTCAAGGATCGCGGACGGACACTCGGCATCATCGGCACGCCGAATTTCTTTGTCCAAGGCAAGCTCGTGAAGAAGACGCTCGCCATGAGCGACATTCGCGAGATGGTCGAGCCGCTGCTCTCGGCCCCAAAATCGGCGGCCATGTCGCAAAACCCCGGCTGAGCCACGCCGGAAGTTGCGGCTTGGTCATCCCTTCACCTCTCCCGTCATGGCGGAGCCATGCTCCGCATGGTGGGAGAGGTCGACGCGGGGGGGCTTGCCCCGAGCGGCGGGTGAGGGGCTGGCACGATTAGTGTTGGATTGAGACGCAAGGACTCGAGCGCGCGGAATGAAGATCAGCCGTCTTAGGCTTCTGGGGTTCAAGTCTTTCGTCGAGCCGACCGAGCTCTTGATCGAGCGCGGACTGACGGGCGTCGTCGGTCCCAATGGTTGCGGCAAGTCGAACCTGCTCGAAGGCATCCGCTGGGTGATGGGCGAAAGCTCGCATAAGTCGATGCGCGCCGCCGCCATGGAGGATGTCATCTTCTCCGGCACCACCGGGCGGCCCGCGCGCAACGCCGCCGAGGTGACCATCTTCCTTGACAACAGCGAGCGCCAGGCCCCCGCCGAATTCAACGACAGCGACCTGATCGAGATCACGCGCCGCATCGAGCGCGACGCGGGCTCGGCCTATCGCATCAACGGACGCGAGGCACGCGCCCGCGACGTCAAGATCCTGTTCGAGGACGCCGCGACTGGCGCCCGTTCGCCGGCCCTCGTGCGCCAGGGCCAGATCGCCGAGATCGTCAACGCCAAGCCCGAGCAGCGCCGCCGCGTGCTCGAGGACGCGGCCGGCGTCGCCGGCCTGCACAGCCGCCGCCACGAGGCCGAGCTGCGCCTCAAAGGCGCCGAGGGCAACCTCGCCCGCCTGGCCGACATCATGGGCCAGCTCGCGAGCCAGATCGAAAGCCTGAAGCGCCAGGCCCGCCAGGCCCGCCGCTACAAGGACCTCTCCGAGGAGATCCGCCGCGCCGAGGCGCTGCTCGCGCATTTAACCTGGATCGACGCCCAGGCGCTCGTCGCCACCGAGGAGCACAATTTCGCCGAGACGCTGGCCCTCCTCGGCCGCGTGACCGAGGACGAAGCCAAGGCCATCACCGGGGAAGCCACCCTCGCTGAGACCATCCAGCCCTTGCGCGACAAGGAGGCCGAGCGCGGCGCCGCCCTCGCCCGCATCAAGATCGAGACCGAAGGCCTCGCCAAGGAGGCCCAGCGCTGCAGCGAGCGGCGAGGCGAGCTTGCCAAGCTCGCGGGTGAATTGGAGAAGGACTTGCAGCGCGAGGCGAGCCAGATCGCCGAGGCCAGGGAGGTGCTCGCCGGCTTCGAGGTCGAGGCCCAGGCGCTCGAGGCCGCCGAGGCGGAGGCCAGCGCCGCCGAGGACCACATCCACGCCGCCGAGGAGGAGGCGCGCGCCGCCCTCGATGTCGCCGAGAAGGCGCTAGCCGTCGTCACCGAGCGCGCCGCCGAGACGCGTGCCCGCAGGAAGTCGCTCGAGACCGGCACCGCCGAGCGCCGCGCCACCCTCTCGCGCATCGACGCCAAGCTGGCCGCCGTCGAGCGCGACGGAGAGGCCGCGGCCGCGGCCGCACCCGATTCCCTGAAGCTCGCCGCCATCACCGAGCAGGGCCAGAGCCTCGCCCGCGAGATCGCCGCCATCGAGGCCGCGACCCTCGACGCCGAGGACAAGCTCGGCGACCTCGCCGAGACCGCACGCACGACGAGCGACGAGGCGCAGAAGGCGCGCATGGCGCTCTCCGCCCTCGTCACCGAGCGCGAGACGCTGTCGAAACTGGTCATGCCCACCTACGAGGAGGGCATGCCGCCCGTCGTCGAGCAGCTCCGCGTCGCGCCGGGCTACGAGGCGGCCCTCGTCGCCGCCTTGGGCGACGACCTCGACGCGCCCGTGCACGCGGATGCGCCCGTGCGCTGGCGCGCCATCGAGGTGAGCCCCGAGGACGCCGTGCTGCCCGCAGACGCCGAGCCCCTGAGCCTGCACGTCGGCGCACCGGCCGAGCTCACCCGCCGCCTGCGCCAGATCGGCGTCGTCCCGCGCGAGTTCGGCGCCCGCCTGCAGCCGCACTTGAAGCAGGGCCAGCGCCTCGTCTCCCGCGAGGGCGACCTCTGGCGGTGGGACGGCTTCATCGCCGTCGCCGGCGGCATGACGCCGGCCGCCCAGCGCCTCGCCGAGCGCAACCGCCTCGCCGATATGTTCGAGCGCGAGGGCGCCCAGCGCGCCGAGGTGCAGCGCCTCGCCGCCCTCGACAAGGAGGCAGCCGCCACCCACGCCGCCGCCGCGTCCGAGGAGAAGCGCCTGCGCATGCTCTGGCGCGACACCCAGGCACGCCATGTCGCAACCCGCGATGCGCTGGCCGCCATCGAGCGCCAGGCCCGCGAGACCGAGGCCAAGCTCGCCGCCGTCGCCGAGGCCCGCGCGCGCGCCGAGGCCGACCAGCGCGAGGCCCAGGCGAGCCTCGACCACATCGAGGATGAGCTTGCCCGCCTCGACGCCGAGGAGGATCCCGGAGCGCGCCTGCCCGAGGTGCAGAAAGCCGCGCAGGACCGCCGCACCGCCCTCTCGGTCGCCGAGGCGCGCGTCGCCACCCATGTCCGCGAGCGCGAGACGCGGCAGCGCCGCGCCGCGAACATCACCGGCGACAAGACCCGCTGGACGACGCGCAGCGAAAGCGCCGCCCAGCACATTGCCGCGCTCGAGGAGCGCCTCGACAAGACCAGGAGCGACATCGCCTCCCTCGAGGAGGTGATCCCGGCCCTGGAGGACCGCCGCCTGGGACTGCTCGGCGCGCTTTCGGACGCGGAGGCCGCCCGCAACGCCGCCGCCGACGATCTCGCCCGCGCCGAGACCGCGCTCCGCTCCGCCGCTCAGGCCCTGCGCGAGGCTCAGGGCGCCGTCGCATCCGCGCGCGAAGCCCGCGCGCGCGTCGAAACGCGCCTCGAAGGTGCGCGCACCCGCCGCCAGGAGGAGGCGCGCCGCATCCGCGAGAGCTTGAGCGTCGCGCCCGACGCCTGCCTCGAGCTGGCCGGCCTCTCGCCCTCGGACGCAGTCCCCGCCCTCGCCGACGCCGACCGCACGCTGCAGCGCCTGAAAGCCGATCGCGAGCGCCTGGGCGGCGTCAATCTCCAGGCCGACGACGAGCTCACCGCGTTCCTCGAGCAGATGAGCGCCATGGAGACCGAGAAGGACGACGTCGAGCAGGCCATCGCCAAGCTCAGGAGCGCCATCCAGCAGCTCAACCGCGAAGGCAAGAAGCGGCTCGATCAGGCCTTCGAGACCGTCAACGGCCACTTCCAGCGCCTGTTCACGACGCTCTTCGGCGGCGGCGAAGCACGCCTCGAGCTGATCGAGGGCGAGGACCCCCTCGAATCCGGCCTCGAGATCATCGCCAAGCCGCCCGGCAAGAAGCCCGTGACCCTGTCTCTGCTCTCGGGCGGCGAGCAGACGCTGACCGCGCTCTCGCTGATCTTCGCCGTGTTCCTCACCAACCCCTCGCCGATCTGCGTGCTGGACGAGGTGGACGCGCCGCTCGACGACGCCAACGTGGACCGCTTCTGCACGCTGATGGAGAAGATGTCGGCCGAGACCGCCACCCGCTTCCTGGTCATCACCCACCACCCGATGACCATGATGCGCATGAACCGCCTGTTCGGCGTCACCATGGCGGAAAAGGGCGTGTCACAATTGGTCTCCGTCGACCTCGAGACAGCCAAATCCTTCCGCGAGGCGGGCTGACGCCGCGACCGGCGCGATCGCTTTTTTTGCGACTTCAACCCAGAGTTCGGGACGCGAGAGAACAAGCATCTTTCGCCGTGAAACCTTGTGTTTACTTAGGGGCGCCACATGAGCCGGCCTGCGCGGTTTCGCCATACCCCTGGGGCGCCCGCGAAATTGTGGCCATTGCTTGACTCCGGGGACGGCCACTCTATTGTGCGCGCCGATTGAGGCTGACACCCTGGGGTTTTGCCATGCCGGACGAGCGGAACGGCGAAGGTGTTGGCCGTGGCGAGATCTCTCCCGCCGACAAAGCGAATTTTGAGCGGCGGGTCGGGGATCTCGGCAAGCAGCTTGAAGAGGCGCGGTCGA
>JBFXEP010000346.1:0-4151 GCA_050179995.1 Hyphomicrobium sp. | reverse complement strand
CGGTCACCGCTCCGGTGACCGGGGCGACGATGGCGCCCGCCGCTACGATGGCTAACGACATGCCATGCTGTCCGCATGAGCAGCCAGTTGTCCCAGATTGTCAGAAGACTTGTGCGCTGATGGCAGCCTGCATGGCCAAGTGCTTCCCCGGCGCACCGATATTTTCGGATTCAGCCTTTCTCCTGGCCACTGACAGCGATGTGATCGTGCCGGACGTGGATTCGTTTCGGGATCCGCTCGCCTTAGAGCCACCGGCCCGACCTCCCAGAATCTAGGCATCGCGGGCGCTTAGGCGCCGGCCTGTGTCGCCCGAGCGAGGTTCAGGCGACCGAGAGCGCGCGGCCAAAAGCCCCGCACCGCCGCGCTTCATGCGCAGCAGCTCCGATGAACCTAGGATTGGTGAAATCAATGACGACCTTCTTCTCGAAGCGCGCCGCTGCTGCGGTGCTCGCGGGCGTACTGTCTACGACGGCCCCGTCGTCGGCTCGCGCCGATATCAAAGATTACGAATTCCGACTCGATCAAAGCGACGTCAAGCAGGGCACCAGCGCCGTCGTCGCCGTACGGCTTGTCGAGAAGCGATCCAGCAAGGCTGTTCCAGACGCAGTCATTATCGCGACCCGCATCGACATGGCACCCGATGGGATGCCGACAATGACGGCGCCGATCGAGGCGCTGCCCTCGGCCGAAGCTGGCGTGTACCGCTTCAAGGCGAACCTCACGATGGCAGGCGGCTGGCAGCTATCGCTCGCTGCCAAGATTCAGGGCGAGAACGGCACGCTTGAGAGCAAGCTCGTTCTCAAAGCGACACCATGAAACGGATCGCTCTCACGAGTCTCGTCCTCGCCGCCCTCGCGGCGGCGGGGACTGGAGGCTATTGGGCCGGACACGCGAGTATTCCGCTTCCTGGCCTTCGAGTGCTTTCCGCTGCAACGATATCTGCAAAGCCTGAACCCGCTACTTCGGGGCCCATCATCTACTACAAGGATCCCGATGGCGCGCCAATTTATTCGGCCACGCCGCGCCGAACTACGGACGGGCGGGAGTTTCGTGCTGTCCGCGCGAGTGAGGACATCAGCTTCGAGGATAAGACGCTAGCTGCGGCAAAAGAGCCAGAGACAATCGGCGCGCGACGCGTTCTCTACTACCGGAACCCGATGGGGTTACCAGACACCTCGCCGGTGCCGAAGAAGGACTCGATGGGGATGGATTACATCCCTGTCTATGAGGGCGAGGATGATAGTGGGACGACGGTAAAGGTGTCGCCGGGCAAGTTGCAGCGCACGGGTGTGCGTTTCGAGACAGCGCAACGCCGTATCGTGACTCATCCCGTGCGTGTGCCCGGTGTCGTTCAGCTCGATGAGCGCCGCGTCACGTTGGTATCCACGCGTTCCGACGCCTTCATCGACAAAGTCGAGAATGTGACGACCGGGGATCGGGTCCGCAAAGGCCAGCCTCTTCTACAGCTTTATTCTCCCGACATTGTTTCGGCGGCAGCTCAACTAACGGCAAATCCGGGCTACGACGGATCGCGGCGGCGGCTTGAGAATCTCAATGTACCGGCAGAAGTGATTGCCGAGATCGAGCGCACGCGCAAAGTCCCGCTAACGATCGGCTGGTCTTCCCCGCGTGATGGTCTGGTGCTGGAACGCAACGCGATTGAGGGGATGAAAGCGCCCGCAGGTCAGATTCTCTTCCGCATCGCTGATGTTTCGACAGTATGGGTTCTTGCCGATGTGCCCGAGCACGCTCTCGGCAGCATCAAAGTTGGCCAATCTGCGGTAGTGCGCGTGCGGAGCCTTTCTGGGCAAACCTTCAGCGGAAACATTAATCTGATCTATCCGCAGGTCAGCAAGGAAACGCGTACGACCCGCGTACGCATCGAGCTCTCCAATCCTGACGGCGAGCTCTTTCCTGACATGTATGCCGACGTCGAGATCGCGACTGGCGCAACGACGCCAGTGCTGGCGGTTGACGACAGCGCTCTGATCGATACCGGCACGCGGCAACTCGTGATCCTCGATCGAGGCGAAGGTCGGTTCGAACCTCGCGACGTCAAGATCGGAGCGCGCGGCGAAGGAGCTGTCGAAATCCGCGAGGGGATCGTCGAAGGAGACCGGGTCGTCGTTGCCGCGAATTTTCTAATCGATGCCGAAAGCAATCTGAAAGCGGCACTCCGCAACATGACCGCTCCGGAGGCGCAACCATGATCGCTCGCCTTATCGGCTGGTCCGCCCGCAACCTCGTTCTTGTCCTAATAGGGACGATCTTTGCCGTCGCGGCGGGCCTCTACGCACTTCGCACACTACCGCTTGATGCTATCCCCGACCTCTCCGACGTGCAGGTGATTGTCTACACGGAATATCCTGGGCAGGCGCCACAGGTCGTCGAGGATCAGGTCACCTATCCACTCACGACTTCCATGCTGACGGTACCAAAGTCGAAAGTGGTACGGGGGTTTTCCTTCTTCGGAGTCTCCTTCGTCTACGTAATCTTCGAGGATGGCACCGATCCGTATTGGGCCAGGAGCCGCGTACTTGAATATCTTAACGCCGCGACCCGGCGTCTGCCGACGGGCGTCACAGCGAGCCTGGGTCCCGATGCGACAGGTGTCGGCTGGGTCTACCAGTACGCTGTCATCGCCAAGGAGATGACGCTTGCAGAGCTCCGGTCCCTGCAGGACTGGGTGATCCGTTATGCAGCGTCCAAGGCGGAGAGCGTCGCCGAGGTCGCGAGTGTCGGCGGCTTCGTCAAGCAGTATTCGATCGTCGTAGATCCCCGCCGGCTGCGCGCCCAGGGGATCCCGCTTGCCCGGATACGGGAGGCGGTCAAGGCAAGCAATGCGGATGTCGGCGGGCGCACGGTCGAACTCTCCGAGTTCGAGTTCATGGTGCGGGGACGCGGCTATCTGAAAAGCGTCGCGGATATCGAGAACGTTGTCCTGAAGACCGACCAGGGCGTGCCCTTGCGGCTCAGGGACGTTGCCTGGGTTGAGATCGGCCCTGACGAACGACGCGGCATCGCCGAGCTCAACGGCGAGGGAGAAGTCGCGAGCGGCATTGTCCTCCAGCGCTTCGGTGCGAACGCGCTGACGGTCATCGAGAATGTGAAGACGCGTCTCGCGGAGATCGCGGGCAGCTTGCCGAAAGGCGCCGAAATCATACCAGTCTACGACCGTTCGGAACTGATCGAACGCGCGATCGAGACGCTCAAGAGAACGTTGATCGAGGAGAGTGTGATCGTCGCACTCGTTTGCGTCGTGTTCCTGCTTCATCTACGCAGTGCGCTCGTGGCTATTCTCATGCTGCCGGTCGGCATCTTAATCGCTTTCGCCGCGATGAGGGCAATCGGCCTCGGTTCGAACATCATGAGCCTCGGCGGGATCGCCATTGCCGTCGGTGCCATGATCGACGCAGCGATCGTGATGATCGAGAACGCCCACAAGCATCTTGAGCGGGCGCCACCGGGCAAGCCGCGGGTCGAAATCCTGATCGAAGCAGCGAGCCAGGTCGGCCCGGCTTTGTTCTTCAGTCTGCTCGTTATTACGGTTTCCTTCCTGCCGATCTTCACGCTGGAGGCGCAGGAAGGCCGGATGTTCGGGCCGCTAGCCTTCACCAAGACCTTCGCCATGGCGGCGGCCGCGCTGCTTTCAGTGACGCTGGTGCCGGCACTGATGGTGATTTTCGTGCGTGGCCGAATCGTCCCGGAGCACCGAAACCCGATCAACCGCTTTCTGATCTGGATCTATCGCCCCGTCATCCGCACAGTCCTCAAGGCAAAGACACTCACTATTTTGCTCGCACTCGTCGTGCTCGGCGTCACCGTCTTGCCAGCCCGCCAGCTCGGCAGCGAGTTTATGCCGAATCTCGATGAGGGCACGCTGATGTACATGCCGACGACGCTGCCGGGGCTATCGATCACCAAAGCGGCCGAGCTTCTGCAGATGCAGGACCGGATCATCAAGTCCTTCCCGGAAGTCGCATCTGTTTATGGCAAGGCGGGCCGTGCACTCACGGCGACCGATTCGGCGCCAACCGAGATGTTCGAGACCATCATCAACCTGAAGCCAAAACTCGAATGGCGCCCGGGCGTCACCGCCGACAGTCTCAAGACCGAGATGGACCGGGCGCTGCAATTCCCCGGAGTCTCCA
>JBFXEP010000345.1:0-4152 GCA_050179995.1 Hyphomicrobium sp. | reverse complement strand
TCGCCACCATCCCGGCGGACGGCACGGCCGACGCCGAGAAGGTCTACGACATGCTGGGCCACGCCGATTCCGTCGGCGTGTTCCAGGTCGAGAGCCGCGCCCAGATGTCCATGCTGCCGCGCCTGAAACCGCGCGAGTTCTACGACCTCGTCATCGAGGTCGCCATCGTCCGCCCCGGTCCCATCCAGGGCAACATGGTGCATCCGTACCTGAAGCGGCGCGACGAGGACGCCGAGCGCATCGTCTATCCCTCTCCGACTCCGGAGCATGGCGACAAGGATGAATTGAAGAACGTCTTGAAACGCACGCGCGGCGTGCCGCTGTTTCAGGAGCAGGCGATGCAGATCGCCATCACCGCCGCCAAGTTCACGCCCGACGAGGCCGACGGCCTGCGGCGCGCCATGGCGACCTTCCGGCACAACGGCAACGTCCATGTCTATCGTCAGCAGTTCGTCGAGCGCATGACCGCCCGCGGCTACGACCCCGAATTCGTCGAGCGGTGTTTCGGGCAGATCGAGGGCTTCGGCGAGTACGGCTTTCCCGAAAGCCACGCCGCGAGCTTCGCCCTCCTCGTCTACGCCTCGGCCTGGATCAAGTGCCACTACCCGGACGTCTTCTGCGCTGCTATCCTGAACAGCCAGCCCATGGGCTTCTACCAGCCGGCCCAGCTCGTCATCGATGCGGAGAAGCACGGCGTCGAGATGCGCGCCGCCGACGTCAACTTCAGCCACTGGGACTGCACGCTGGAGCCGGCCGCGACCGGCCCCCATCGCTTTGCCGTGCGCTTGGGATTTCGCGAGATCGAGGGCTCGAGCGAGGCCGAGATGCAGGCCCTCGTCGCCGCCCGCGGCAACGGCTACGGCAGCATCGAGCGTCTCGCCGCCGTCGCGGGCGTCCCCCATGCCGCGATCGAGCGCCTCGCCGCCGCCGACGCCTTCCGCTCGCTGGGCCTCGACCGCCGCGCGGCACTCTGGGCAGCGCGCCGGCTCAGGACCATCACGCCCGCAAGCCGCCCAACCCCTCACCCGCCGCGCGGAGCCGTATGGCTTCGCGCGGCGGGTGAGGGGGCCAGCGCACCAATCGGCGAAACGCTCCCGCTCTTCGATCCCCACCTCGGCGACGATCTCTTCCCCGAGCCCGCCGTCGCCCTGCCGCTCATGTCGCTCTCCGAGCACGTGGCGGAGGACTATGTGACGACCGGCCTGTCGCTCAAGGCACATCCGGTGGCGTTCTTCCGCGAGCGGCTCGCGCGCCGCGGCGCCATCCCCAACGCCGACCTCTACGATGCGGAGCGCACCGCCCCCGATCAGAGGATCACGGTCGCGGGCCTCGTGCTGACGCGCCAGATGCCCGGCGACAAGAAGGTCGTGTTCGCGACGCTCGAGGACGAGACCGGCATCGCCAACATCATCGTCTGGCCGAAGATCTTCGCCGCGAACCGCCGCGTCGTGATGTCCGCCCGCTTCCTCGCCGTGCAGGGCCGCCTGCAGCGCGCCGGCGAGGTCGTGCACGTGCTCGGAGAGAGCTTCGTCGATCTCAGCCCCGATCTCGCGCTCCTTGCCGATGCCGAGCGGCTCAACACCGAGGACGCGGCCGGAGCCCCCTCCGCACCGGCGGCCCCCTTCCCGCTCCGGAGCCGCGACTTCCACTGAGCGGTCTTCTTCTGGGACGACGGCGTCGAGAGCAACGCCTACGTCGGCACCAATGGCCTCGAGCAGGACCGCTTCCTTGGCGAAGACAAGATCAGCAGCGACTGGGCCGCCAGCTACATCCTCGAGATCGGCTTGAACGGCGCCGACTCGAAGACGTTCAGCCAGGAATCGGACGGCGCCGCCAACAATCTCACGCTGCGCAAAATCGGCCTGGTTCGCGAAGAGTAAGGATCTGGGCAAGCTCACCGTCGGCAAGTTCGATCCCGCGACCTACCACCTGATCGACAACATCAACACGCTCCTCACCCGCGACGTGTCGGATTACGAGGCGGCAGGCGTCGCCGACCTTGATCGTGCAGAACATCGAGGCCGCCGATATGTCCTTCTACGCTGTATACCGCCATTACGAGGGCGACATCCCGGACGGCGGCGCGACGACCAACCTCGGCGCCTTCGACATGGTCATCACCGGCGCCAAGATCGACTTCTGAGGCACGGCGGAAGCGAGCCCCCATCACCGCTTCCGATACCGAGCACCGCGCGGGACCCACCCGCGCGGTGTTCTCGTATATGTATCCTATTGAACGCATCGAGCTTGCGATCGGCAGCACCCCACTTGCTTCCGACGTCATGGTCGGCGTCGACTAGACCATGATCGCTTCGCACCCTGGTCGCTCCGATCGTCACGCCGACTATCCGGCGCGACGTGAATCGGCAGCGCAAGGAAAAGTCCGAAGCGTGAATCATCGGTCTCATCAAGCACGGACCGACCGCGAGGAGGAGACACATGCGACGGCTCATGCTTCTGCCGGCCGCGCTGGCGATGACGATCGCCTGCGCAGCCGCCCCGGTCCGCGCCGCGGACGCCAAAGGCTGCGAAGGCTTCCTCTGGCCGCTCGCGACCGAGCTCGCTTGGATGCGCGCCCCCGAGAGCGAGAAGGTCGCCTCCGGCGCGAGCCTCGCCGCTGTGCCCGCCGACAAGGCCATCGAGATCGGGCTCGAGCCCGTCTCCAAGGTCACGTTCCCTGCTCCGCCGACCAGCACGCCGAAGCCCGACGACGCCCAGACCTTTGGCGGCGTGGTGACGATCGCCGGCATTCCCGCGGGCCACTATCAGGTGACCATCGGCGCCCATGGTTGGATCGACATCGTGCAGAACGGCGCCGCCCTCGAAGCGACAGGCCACACCGGGGCCAAGGACTGCGATGTGCTCGGCAAGAGCGTCCGCTTCGAGATCGCCGATGGCCCCTTCACCATCCAGGTGAGCGGTGTCCGCAAGGAGCAGATCCGCGTCGCTATCAGACCCGCCGCGGACTGACGATTCGCGCGCGATTGACCGGATTTGCCTGCAAAATTGCGGCAAAGCGGCAACACGGCACACACGTCCCGCGTGCGCCGCGTTGCGAAGTGAACCCCTCGCCAACATTGCACTTGACCGGTCGCACGCCGCCAGCCGAAGAAAACCACAAATAATGCGCAGATAGTCCGGCTGCGATGTCGGATCGTGAGCGCGCCGCTCGTCCTGGTGTGCGAACGACGGCGCAACACCGGAGCGATCCGCAGATCCTGCGGCCGCTCCATGCGGCGCCGCCGCTTGGCACGCCATTGCACGGACTGTTCGCGCAAGCATCGCACGAGGACTGCATGCTGAGACACATCATGGCCTGGCTGGCCGTGATCCTCGCCATCGCCGGCATCGCCGGCGGGCTCGGATATTACAAGTACAACGAGATCCAGGTCGCCATCGCGGCCTCGCAGGGAACGCCCGAGCCGGTCGAGTCCGTGCTCTCGGCGCGCGCGCGGGCGGGCGAATGGTCGGCGAGCACGCGCGCCATCGGCTCGGTGGTGGCTTTGCGCCAGGTCGAGATCAGGAACGAGATCGCGGGCGTCATCGCCGAGATCGGCTTCAAGTCCGGCGAGGTGGTCGAAGCGGGCGCGCCGCTCGTGAACTTCGACACGCGCCAGGAGGAGGCAGCCCTCGCCGCCGCCGAGGCGGACGCGCGCCTCGCCAAGCTCACCCTCGAGCGGCGCGAGAGCCTGAGGAACAGCGCCGCCTTCAACGAGCAGGAGCTGGACCGCGCCCGCGAGGAGCACGCCGCTGCCGTCGCCCGCGCGCGCAATCTCGCCGTCATCGTCGACAAGAAGCGCATCACGGCCCCGTTCCGGGCCCGCGTCGGCATCACGGATTGGCAGCCCGGCGCCTACCTCGATGCCGGCACGCTGATCGTCACCCTGCAGGGCGTCGCCGCCGACGCCTACGTCGATTTCTCGCTGCCGCAGGATGATGCGGCAGCCGTCCGCGTCGGCACGCGCGTCACCTTGAGCGGCCCCGCCGTGCCCGGCGGCGAAGCCCAAGCCGACATCATGGCCGAGGACAACAGCGCCGACGGCTCGAACCGCGCCGTGCGCGTCCGCGCCGTCGCGCCGGGCTTCGGCGAGACGCTGCGCCCCGGCACCTGCCTCGACGTGACGGTCATCACGTCGGCGCCGAAGCCCGCCG
>JBFXEP010000344.1:0-4164 GCA_050179995.1 Hyphomicrobium sp. | reverse complement strand
CCGGCAACGGCACGGCACGAAGAGGAATGACGACGCAGGCCTCGCCGTCCACCTTGAGCAAGGATCTCTTGGCTTCCGTCGTCGTGTTTCTCGTCGCTCTGCCCTTGTGCATGGGCATCTCCATCGCGTCCGGCATGCCGCCCACGGCCGGCATCATCACCGGCATCATCGGCGGCATCATCGTCGGCGCGATCGCGGGATCGCCGCTGCAGGTGTCCGGCCCGGCGGCGGGGCTCAGCGTGCTCGTGCTGCAGTTCGTGCAGGCCAACGGTCCCGAGATGCTCGGCATCGTCGTGCTGTTCGCGGGCCTGCTGCAGCTCGCCGCCGGCACCTTCAAGCTCGGACAATGGTTCCGCGCCGTGTCCCCCGCCGTGATCCACGGCATGCTGGCTGGCATCGGCGTGCTCATCCTGGTCGCGCAGTTCCACGTCATGCTCGACGGCAAGCCGATCGGGACCGGCATCCAGAACCTCATCGGCATGCCCGGCGCGCTGATCGAGGCGATCCAGGCCGGCGATCATCGCCTCGAGGCGGGCGCCATCGGCGTGCTCACGATCCTCACCATCATCGGCTGGTCGTTCGCGCCCAAGGCCTGGCGCCTCATGCCGGCGCCGCTGGTCGGCGTCATCGTGGCGATGATCGCGGCAGCTGTCCTCGGCCTCGCGGACATCCACTACGTCGACGTGCCGAACAACATCTGGTCGACGGTCGCATGGCCGACGCCCGAGAACCTGGCCCGCATCATCGAGGCGCCGATCTTCATCGGGGCGATCTCCGTCGCCTTCATCGCCAGCGCCGAGACGCTGCTCTGCGCAACCGCCGTCGACCAGATGCACAGCGGGGAGCGCACCAAGTACGACAAGGAGCTCGCGGCGCAGGGCGTCGGCAACGCGCTCTGCGGCCTGCTCGGCGTGCTGCCGATGACGGGCGTGATCGTTCGCTCGGGCGCCAACGTGGATGCGGGCGCCGTGACGCGCGCCTCCGCCATCCTGCATGGCGTGTGGCTCCTGATCTTCGCCTCCGCTTTGCCGTGGACGCTCTCCTACATCCCGATCTCGGCGCTGGCGGCGGTGCTCGTCTACACGGGCTACAAGCTCGCCTATCCCAAGATCGTGCCGACGCTGCAGAAATACGGCACGAGCGAGGTGGCGATCTATTTCATCACCATCGCGGTCATCGTCGCCACCAACCTGCTTGCCGGCGTGGTGGTCGGGCTGGTGCTGTCGCTGCTCAAGCTCCTCTACGCGTTCTCGCACCTCGAGGTGCGCAAGGAGGAGAAGGCGGGTCGCGTCGACCTTTACCTCAAGGGCGCGGCGACGCTGATCCGGCTGCCGATGCTCGCGGCCGAGCTCGAAGGTCTCAAGCCGAATACGCACGTGCACGTGCACATCGACGAGCTCGACTACATCGATCACGCCTGCATCGACCTCCTGACCAACTGGGACCGCCAGCACAAGACGACCGGGGGCTCGCTCGAGATCGAGTGGGAAGGGCTCACGCAGAAGTACAAGCAGCGCAGCAGCCTGCGTGCCCGCGCCGAGGCGACGGGGCGGTAAGGCAGGCAACTTCCCCTCTCCCCGCAAGCGGGGAGAGGGAGGTGAGCTACGGGCGCGTTGAGACGGGCAAGGGGCGTGCGTTGCTGAGGATCAAGTAGCCTAAGACGGCCGCGCAGATGGAGCCCATCAGCACGCCGATGCGCACCTCGACGGCGCGCTCGGGCTCCGGGAAGGCGAGCATGCCGATGAAGAGGCTCATGGTGAAGCCGACGCCGGCAAGCACGGCCACTCCGAACAGTTGAAGCCAGCTCGCCCCCTCGGGCCGGGCGCCCAAACCAAGCGCGATCGCCCCGCGCGCGAACACGAACACGCCAACGGGCTTGCCGACGAGAAGGCCCAGCGCGATGCCGAGCGGGATAGGGCTCGCCATGCTCGCGAGCGTGAGGCCGGTGAGCGAAACTCCAGCGTTGGCGAAGGCAAAGGCCGGCAGCACGGCGAAGTTCACCCAGGGATGCAGGCCTTCCTGCAGCCGTGCCGCGATCGACTGCGGGGCCTTCAAGCCGCCGCCGTTATCGACCGGGGTGAGCGGGATGGCGAGCGCGGTGGCGACGCCGGCGAGCGTCGCGTGCACGCCGGATTCGAGCACGCACAGCCACACGAACATGCCGGTCAGCACGTAGGCCGCCGTGCTCGTCACGCCGCGCCGGTTGAGGATCGCCAGGACCGCGATGCCGACGCCTGCGAGGGCGAGCGCCACCGCCGACAGGTTGGCCGTGTAGAACAGCGCGATGATGATGATGGCGCCGAGATCGTCGATGATGGCGAGGGCGAGCAGAAAGATCTTGAGCGCGGGCGGAATGCGCGAGCCGATGAGCGCCAGCACGCCGACGGCGAAGGCGATGTCGGTCGCGGTCGGGATGGCCCAGCCCTTCAACGCATCGGCGTCGCCGGCGTTGACGGCGTAGTAGACGAGGGCCGGCACGACCATGCCGCCGAGAGCGCCGACGGCGGGAAGGGCCGCCTGCTTCAGCGTCGACAGCTCGCCCTCGACCAGCTCGCGCTTGATCTCGAGCCCGACGTGGAAAAAGAAGATGGCCATCAGGCCGTCGTTGATCCAGTGCAGCAGGTTCTTGTCGAGGGCGAGCTCGCCGATGCGGACCGACAGGTGGGTGTCGAGCAGCGCGCCGTAGAGGCCGGCGAGCTCGGAGTTGGCCAAGAGCAGCGCCAAGGCGGCGGCCGCGAGCAGGACGATGCCGCCGGAGGCCTCGTGATGGATGAACTTGAGCGCGCCGCGCAGCATCTGGGCTATCCTATCCGATTGTAATTGCTTGGTAGCGGCAAGGCGCGGCGTTGGTCAACCCAGGTCGATCTCGGACATGGCAAGCGGCGGGGCCTCGTGCCAGCCCGAGGGGCCGGACAGATTGAGCTCGTCGGCTCCCCTGCTGACGGCGATCGCGGCGGCGACGGCGCCGGTTGCGAAGCCGGCGCTGGTCGCCGGGTCCTCGCCATCCAGCGTGTGGGCCGTGAATATCGCCGCCACGAGGTCGCCGGTGCCGTGGGGGACGTGCGCCTCGCGTGCAACCGTGCATTGGGCGGCGTGATCGGCTGTGACGATGACGTTGGCCAGGCGATCGGCGGCAACGGGAACGGAGGTCGCCAGCACAACGGGCGGCCCGAGCGCTTTCGCGGCGGCGACGGCATCGGCGGGGGACTCCACCGGCCGGCCCGAGAGGAACGCGAGCTCGAAGGCGTTGAGCTTGAGGTGCGTTGCGAGCGGCACGAGCCGGGCCGCGACCTCATCGGCCACGGCGCGCGGCACGTAAAGGCCGCCGTCGGCATCGCCGAGCACCGGATCGCAGACGACGAGCGCCTGCGGCCGCGCCGCCCGCACACGGGCGAAGAGGCGTTGCACGACGTGGACATGGTCGGGGCTCGGCAGGTAGCCCGTGAGCACGGCTTCGGCGCCGGCGAGCCATCCGTTGGCCTCGAGGGCGTCGATCATGGCGGCGAGCGTCTGCGGCGCGACGGCGCTGCCTGAAGCTTGGGCATGGCCGAGGTGGCTCGACAGCAGGATGGTGGGAAGCGCGATCGCCTCGTGGCCCATGCGGTCGAGCGCGGGCATGATGGCGCGCAGGCCAACCGTGCCGCGGGCCACGAACGAGGATACTGCGATGACCGTCGCCATTCCCGATCTCTCCTGCCTCCCCGCGCCCTCCTGCCACCTCACGTAGCCGAGCCCAGGGCCCAAGTGCCCTCGGTTGCCGTGGACATGGAACTTGGTCGCGTTGGTCCGCCGTCCGCTTTGCACTAACTTTGCATTGCAGCATCCAGCGCGAAATGTCTTGCAAGAACGAGAGGCACCAACATGGCCCCCATCCGACCCCGACGCAGCGTGCTCTACATGCCCGGCGCCAACGATCGTGCGCTCGAGAAGGCGCGCTCGCTGCCCGCCGACGCGCTGATCCTCGACCTCGAGGACTCGGTCGCGCCGGACGCCAAGGCCGACGCCCGCAAGAAGGTGGTGGAGGCCGTGCGGGAGGGCGGATACGGGCGGCGCGAGGTGATCATTCGTCCCAATGCGCTCGAGACGGCCTGGGGGGCGGCCGACATCCTGGCCGCCGCCGCCGCGGCGCCGGACGCCATCCTGATCCCCAAGGTGCAGCACCCG
>JBFXEP010000343.1:0-4190 GCA_050179995.1 Hyphomicrobium sp. | reverse complement strand
CGCGACGAGCGAGGTGATCCGCAACGACAAGGTCACCGCCGAGGCCGTCATAAAGATGAAGCCCAAGGCGATCGTGCTCTCGCCCGGCCCCTGCACGCCGAACGAGGCCGGCGTGTGCCTCGACCTCATCGCCAGAGCCGGCGCCAAGATCCCGCTGCTCGGCGTGTGCCTCGGGCATCAGGCGATCGGGCAGGCCTACGGCGGCCGCGTCATCCGCGCGCCCGAGCCCATGCACGGCAAGCTTTCGACCATCACGCACGCGGACAAGGGCGTGTTCCGCGGACTGCCGGCCAAGGTCGAGGTGACCCGCTATCATTCGCTGATCGTCGAGAGGAAGAGCCTGCCGGACTGCCTCGAGGTGACGGCTGAGACCAGCGACGGCATCATCATGGGGCTCATGCACAAGACGCACCCGGTGCATGGGGTGCAGTTCCATCCCGAGAGCATCGCCTCCGAGCAGGGGCATGCGCTGCTGGCCAACTTCCTCGATCTCGCGGGCTTGCATCCGCGCCGGCGCAACGCCTCGCGTCCGCGCGACGCGGCGTAGCGGGGCCCCTGGCATGAGCACCCCCAAGGGCGTGAAGTCCTTTCTGCAGGCGGCGGCCGCCGGCGAGACCTTCTCGCCGCGCGAGATGGCGGAGGCCGTGGCGGCGCTGACCGCCGAGGGCACGCCGGCACAGATGGCGGCGTTCCTGATGGCGCTCAGGGTGCGGGGCGAGACGGTGGACGAGATCACCGGCGCGGCGCGGGCCATGCGCGAGAGGATGACGCCCGTCAGCGTCGCCCCTGACGCCATCGACATCGTCGGCACGGGCGGCGACGGACACGGGACCTTCAACGTGTCGACCGGCGCGGCGCTGGTGGCGGCCGGCGCCGGGCTCAAGGTCGCCAAGCACGGCAACCGCTCCGTCTCGTCGCTCTCGGGCGCGTCCGACGTGCTCTCGGCGCTGGGCGTCAAGCTCGACTGCGGGCCGGAGCTCATTCAGCGCGCGGTCGACCAGGCGGGGGTCGGCTTCCTGTGGGCGCCGGCGCATCATGCGGCGTTCAAGGCCTGGGCCGGCGCACGCGCCGAGCTTGGCGTCAGGACGCTGTTCAACCTCCTCGGACCGATCTGCAATCCCGCCAATGTGCGCCGCCACGTGGTCGGCGTGTTCGCCGCGGAGTGGGTGGTCCCCATCGCCGAGGTGCTGCGGGCGCTCGGCTCGGAGCGGGCGTGGGTGGTGCACGGCCACGACGGCCTCGACGAGCTTTCCACCACCGGGCCGACGACGGTCGCCTGCCTCGACGGCGGGTCGATCACGTCGTTCGAGGTGACGCCGGAGGACGCCGGGCTGGCGCGGGTCTCGCTGGCCGAGCTCAAGGGCGGGGATGCCGCGCACAATGCCAAGGCGCTGCGCGATCTTCTCTCCGGTGCCACCGGCCCCTACCGGGACATCGTGCTTCTCAACGCGGCGGCGGCCCTGATCGTCGGCGGCAAGGCCATCTCGCTCATCGAAGGGGTTGCGCTCGGCGAGGCTGCCATCGCCTCGAGGCGTGCGGCGCAAGCCCTCGACACGCTCATTCGCGTGAGCCAAGGCACGGCTTAACCACGGGGCAGCGCCGGGACCGGCCTGTCCCCCATTGGGCATGCTATCGTCTCCCCACGTTCCCCGTCATCGAGGCTCCCATGACCCGCCTGCTCATCACCGTCGCGCTCCTTGCCTCGGCTGCCGCTTTCGCTCTGGCGCCGGCCCACGCGGGCGATGACAACGCGTCGATGCCGAAGTCGCTCGTCATCGGCTACGAGGAGGAGGGCAAGGTCGACGCGTCGCAGGATGCCTGCAGTGTGTTCGTCAAGGAGGTGGTCGAGTGGGAGAAGGCCGAGATGGAGCAAGCCGTGCGCGACGTCTGCGCCGTGCGCCAGAAGCACCTCGACGCCTATGCCGCCTTCCAGGCCGCCTACGGCAAGTTCCGCTCCACAATGCAGGAGCAGACCCGCTTCGACGGCACGCAGGCGGCGAAGAGCCTCGCGGGGCTGGTCAAGAGCTGCGTCGAGATGAAGTGGGCGCTCTCGACCGGCGGCCACAACATCGGCATCGACATGGTGCCGAACACGATCGACGCCGAGTGCCTCGACGTGGGCCGCGATATCCTGGTCAAGGAGACCGACCGGCTCAACATCGACGAGCCGCAGCCGAAGGCCGGCAAGTGATTTCACGCATGGCGACGACGGACACGACACACGACATGGCCGACATCCTGGACAAGATCACCGAATACAAGCGCGAGGAGGTGGCGCGGGCGAAGCGTGCGCTGCCGCTGCAGGTGCTGGCCGAGCTGGCGCGCAGCGCGCCCCGCGTGCGCCCGTTCCGCTTCGCGATCGAGAGCAAGCACATGGCGGGCGCGGTGGCGCTCATCGCCGAGATCAAGAAAGCCTCGCCCTCCAAGGGCCTGATCCGCGCCGACTTCGATCCCCCTGCCCTCGCCCGCGCCTATGCCGAGGGTGGCGCCGCATGCCTTTCCATTCTCACCGACGGCCCGTCGTTCCAGGGTGCGCCCGAGTACCTGACGCGGGCGCGGGCGGCGGTGGAGCTGCCGGTGCTGCGCAAGGACTTCATGATCGACACCTACCAGGTGGCGGAGGCGCGCGCGTGGGGCGCCGACTGCATCCTGATCATCATGGCGGAGGTGGACGATACGCTCGCCGCCGATCTCGCCTCCGCGGCCCAGGACTGGGGGATGGACGCCATCGTCGAGGTGCATGATGCCGCGGAGCTGGATCGGGCGTTGCGCCTCCCCTGCCGCCTGATCGGCATCAACAATCGCAACCTCAAGACCTTCGAGACCACGCTCGCGACGACGGAGGCGCTGGCGCCGCGCGTGCCGAACGACCGCATCGTCATCGCCGAGAGCGGGATCTTCACGCCGGCCGACATCGCGCGGCTGAAGCGCGCCGGTGTCGAGACGTTTCTGGTCGGCGAGAGCCTGATGCGGCAGGCGGACGTCACCGCCGCCACGCGGGCGCTGCTGGGCGCGGAGGACGCGTGATGGCTGCTTGCGCTAGCGATCAGGGTGAGGGGGCCAACGCATGACCAAGCTCACGCATCTCGACGAGAAGGGGCGGGCGCAGATGGTGGACGTCTCCGAGAAGCCCGCGACCCAGCGCGTCGCCGTCGCCGAGGGCTTCGTCGCCATGAGCCCCGAGACGCTCGGCATGGTCATCGCGGGCGGCGCGCCCAAGGGCGACGTGCTGGCGGCCGCGCGCATCGCCGGCATCATGGCCGCCAAGAAAACGAGCGAGCTGATCCCGCTCTGCCACCCGCTCGCCCTCTCCAAGGCGTCGGTCGAGTTCGCGCCCTCCGTGGCGCCGGCCGGGTTGCATATCCGCGCCGAGGTGCATGTCACCGGGCCGACCGGCGTCGAGATGGAGGCGCTGACGGCGGTCTCGGTGGCGGCGCTGACGCTCTACGACATGCTGAAGGCCGCGGACCGCGGCATGGTGATCAGCGGCATTCGCCTGCTCGAGAAATCCGGGGGACGCTCCGGGCCCTATTCCGCCGCGCCGCGACCTGTCGACAACGCGGCTTCGCCGCGCGGGGCCAAGGGCTGAGCCATGACACTGCTGCCCGTTGCCGACGCGCTCGCTCGTGTGCTGGCCGACATCGCGCCGCCCGTCGAGGAGGTGGTCCCCATCACCGAGGCCGCGGGGCGCGTGCTGGCGCAGGATCTCGCGGCCAAGCTCACGCAGCCGCCGTTCGACGCCTCGGCCATGGACGGCTATGCCGTGCACGGCGACGGCGCGGCGCTAATCGGCATGCAGTGGCGGGTGATCGGCGAGTCGGCGGCGGGGCGGGGCTTCACTGGCGAGGTGGGGCTCGGGCAGGCCGTGCGCATCTTCACCGGCGCGCCGGTGCCCCAAGGCTGCGGCACGGTAGTGATCCAGGAAGACATCTCGCGCGCGGGCGATCTGATCACGGCCATCGACCGCACGGCACTCGGCGCCAACATCCGCCGCGCGGGCGACGACTTTTCGCAGGGCCAGGTGCTCCTCACGCGCGGGCGTCGGCTCGAGGCGCACACGGTGACCCTCGCTGCCGCCATGGGATACGGCGCCGTGCCGGTCGCGCGGCGGCCGGTGGTGGCGATCCTGGCAACGGGCGACGAGGTGGTGCCGCCGGGGACGCTGCCGGGGCCGGATCAGATCGTGTCGT
>JBFXEP010000342.1:0-4197 GCA_050179995.1 Hyphomicrobium sp. | reverse complement strand
CGCCGAACGCGCCGAGCAGCGCCCGGTAGCCCGGATGCGCGAAGAGATCCTGCTGGTAGTCGCGCAGCCGGATCTGGAAGTCGAGCGCCAGATTGGTGTCGGTGTAGAACGAATCCTCGCCCTCGCCCGGGTCCTTGCCGCTCATGATGATCGTGGCCAATGCCCGCTGCGCGAAGGCGCGGTTGGCGAACAGGAGGTAGCCGTCGCCACCCTGGAAGCTCGTCTCGTGCTTGACCGGGATGCCGGCGCGGAAGAAGCGCCAGCGCGACTCGCCGGGGAACACATAGCGCAGCCTCCGGCGCAGCGGGCCGGGATGCGCGCCGCGCCCCATGCTTTCGCCATGCGTCGAGAAGACCAGCACCTCGACGTCCTTGACGCCGGCCTTGCGCACCACCTCGGCGAGGCCGTGATGCAGCCGCTCGTGCGCGAGGCCGGCCGCGATCTGGCCGATGAAGCGGCCGGCATCCGAGTAGCCGGTCTGCACGGCAAGCCGCCCGCGTTCTCGGACATAGTCGACATAGGCCTTCTCGGCCAGGAGGCGCTCGACGAGGCGCGGGCCGGTCTCGAGTGCTTCCGGCGTCTCGAAGAGTGGCGAGACGTCGACGATCTTCTCGACCCCGAACAGCTTGGCGAAATACACCGCGATCAGGATCGTGGCCGGGCTCTCGCACTCGGCGATCAGGTAGCGGATCGGCGTGTCGCTATCGATGTGCTTCGCGATCTGCGCGGCGAGCGCGAACTGGCGGATCGCCGTCGCGTTCTCGAGGTCGAGCGTTTCGAAGTTGACCGTCTCCGGGCGCACGGAATGGATCATCTCCACGATGCGCGCCAGCGCCTGGCGCTCGGTCAGGTCACGCGTCCAGCTCTCATGCACGAAGGCGCGGAACGCGTTGTTGATCTGCACGGCGTTGACGCGCACGTGGATGTGGCTCATGCCGAGGCCCGTGGCCCTGAGCAGCCCCGCCAGCGCCGCGACCTCGATCTTGGCCTTAGTGTCGGGCGCAGCATCGACGACCTGACCGAGGAGCGACAGGATCGGCTCGGCGCTGGTCAGGTTGTGCCCGTCGCCCTCGGTGATGGCGTTGGCCGCATGCGCCAGCGTGAAGCCGTCCTTGCCCACCGCCTCGAGCGCCTTGGCCTGCGCCTCGGCGGCCGCGATGGCGAGATCGAGCTTGCCGGTGAGCTGCCGCATGAGGCGGGCCATCTCCGCGCTGTCGCCGAGCGCCGGCTTGAGTGCGATCACCCGCTCGCGAATGTCGGCCAGCGCCGCGATTTTCTCCTTGAGGCGTACCAGGAACGAGAACGTCCACTTGATGTCCGTGCGCCCGTCGAGGTCGTAGCCGACCCACGAGGCAAAGGTGGCGAGCTGCGGATCGGCCTTGAACACCTGGTCGCCGAATGTCGAGTGGGCGGCGGCGAGAAAGTCGACGAGGAGGTCGACGTACGCGTCCCTGAGGTTGCGGATCGCGCTCTGTGCGCGCCCGTGCTCGTAGTCGAGCGTCAGGCTCGGGTCGGGACGGTGCGGGAGCCCGATCGGCTGCGCCTTGGCCGAGCCCGCCATGGCGATGTCGACCATGCGGTTGCACAGCGCTTCCGAAAGACCGAACGTCGGATGCGCGGTGAACACGATGCCGTTGCGGGCACGCGCGAAGCGCGCGCGGAACGCCTCGAAGTCGTCGGGGTCGATGCCGGCCACCTCGCGCGCGACGAACTCCGCGAACTCCTTGCGGGTCGCCCGCTCGCTCTCGAGGCCGATCTGCTCCTTGAGCAGCATTGCGCGATGCACGCAGGCGCTGTCCATGAGCCGCGTCGCGAGCGCGCTGAGCTCCGCGAAGCTGACCTCGCCCGCCTCGAGCCGCCGCGACAGGTCGAAGGCGACGTTGACGATCGGGTTCAGCGTCGGCTGGTCGGGGATCTGCGCCCTGAGCGCCTTGAGGTCCGCGCGCAGCACCTTCTCGTCGAGCTTCGAGCCGTTTGGCGAAGTCTTCGTCGACATCGTCTCCTCCTCGATCCCAAGGCGCAAGAAAAGGGCCCCGGCGGCCGCCTGAGGCCGCCGGGTCGTCAGATTGTCCCTGTCATCGGGAACAGGTCCAACCCAGACCTCGGAATGAGCTAGGCCGCCTTGCCCTTGCGGGCCGTGAGGACCTGCTGCACGGTCACACCCATTTCCGAAGGCGTCGGCGCGATGGCGACGCCGCAATCCTTCAGGATGACGACCTTCTCGGAAGCTGATTCACCGAATGCAGAGACGATGGCACCCGCGTGCCCCATGCGCCGGCCCTTCGGGGCCGAGAGCCCCGCGATGTAGGCGACGACCGGCTTCTTGAAGTGGTCGCGGATGTAGATGCCGGCCTCGGCCTCCTGCGGACCGCCGATCTCGCCGATCATCATCACGGCGTCGGTCTCGGGATCCTCGGCGAAGTGCTCGAGCACGTCCTTGAACGACGAGCCGTTGATCGGGTCTCCGCCGATGCCGACCGAGGTCGACACGCCGATGCCGAGCGATTTGAGCTGCGATGCAGCTTCGTAGCCGAGCGTGCCCGAGCGGCCCACGATGCCCACGCGCCCCGGCATGTAGATGTGGCCGGGCATGATGCCGAGCATCGCCTTGCCGGGCGAGATGGTGCCGGCGCAGTTGGGCCCGGTGAGAACCATGCGGTTCTCCTTCTTGTAGCGGCGCATGTAGCGCTTGACGCGGATCATGTCCTGCGTCGGGATGCCGTCCGTGATGCAGACGCAGTACTTGATGCCCGCGTCCGCCGCTTCCATGATGGCATCCGCCGCGAACGGGGGCGGCACGAACACGATCGAAGCTTCCGCCCTGGTCTCGTCGACCGCGCCCTTCATGGTGTTGAACACCGGGCGCCCGAGATGCGTGGTGCCGCCCTTGCCGGGGGTCACGCCGCCGACCACGTTGGTGCCGTAGTCGATCATCTCTTGCGCGTGGAACGTGCCGATGCGGCCGGTGAAGCCCTGCACGAGGATCGGCGTATTCTCGTTGATGAAGATGGCCATGTGTTTCCTCCTCAGGCGGCTTTTTTGGCGGCAGCGACGGCCTTGCCGGCCGCGTCAGCCAGAGTTTCTGCGCTGATCATCGTGAGTCCGCTCTGATCGATGATCTTGCGGCCCTCCTCGACGTTGGTGCCGGCGAGGCGCACGACGATCGGCAACTGGATGTCGAGCTCCCGGATGGCGTCGACGACGCCCTTGGCCACCCAGTCGCAGCGGTTGATGCCGGCGAACACGTTGACCAGGATGGCCTTCACGTTCTTGTCGCGCAGCACCGCCTTGAACGACTTCGTCACGCGCTCGGGGGAAGCGCCGCCGCCGATGTCGAGGAAGTTGGCGGGCTCGCCGCCGGCGAGCTTGATCATGTCGAGCGTGGCCATGGCCAGGCCGGCGCCGTTGACGATGCAGCCGATATCACCGTCGAGACCGACATAGGAGAGGCCGCGGTCGTTGGCGTAGGTCTCGCGCGTATCCTCCTGGCTCTTGTCGCGCAGCTCCGCGATCTGCGGACGCCGGAACAGCGCGTTCTCGTCGAAGCTCATCTTGGCGTCGAGCGCCACGATGGCCTTCTGCTTGGTGATGACCAGCGGGTTGATCTCGAGCATCGACGCGTCGAGGTCGCGGAACGCGCGGTAGCAGCCGAGGATCACGCGCTCGAGCTTGCCGATGAGGTCCGGATCGACGCCGAGGCCGAATGCCACCTCACGCGCCTGGAAGGCCTGCATGCCGACTGCCGGGTCGACCGCCACCTTGATGATGGTGTCCGGCTGGCTGTGCGAGATCTCCTCGATGTCCATGCCGCCGGCCGCCGACGACACGACGACGATGCGCTCCGCCGCGCGGTCCATGACGAAGGAGAGGTAGATCTCCCTATCGATGTCGGTCGCTTCCTCGATGTAGAGGCGCGAGACGAGCTTGCCCGCCGGGCCGGTCTGGATCGTGACCAGCTTCTTGCCGAGCAGGCCCTCGGCGGCCGATTCGACCTCGTTTTCCGTGCTGCAGACCTTGATGCCGCCGGCCTTGCCGCGCGCACCCGAGTGGATCTGCGCCTTCACCACCCATCTCGCGCCGCCGAGCTCGTGGGCGCGATAGACGGCCTGCTCGGGGCTGTAGGCGAGACCGCCGCGCGGGACGGGCACGCCGAACTTCGCGAGAAGCTCCTTGGCCTGGTACTCGTGAATGTCCATG
>JBFXEP010000341.1:0-4206 GCA_050179995.1 Hyphomicrobium sp. | reverse complement strand
CTGGAGCAAGTCGGAGGCCAAGCGCAAGACCGTCTCCGCCATGGTTCGTGTCGCCGACCTGACGCGCCAGTCGTTCATCAACGGCGACCTGTCGCCGGTGATGAGCCCGCGCACGGTCATGACCTGGGCCGAGAACGCGGAGATCTTCGGCGACGTGGGCTTCGCCTTCCGCCTGACGTTCCTCAACAAGTGCGACGAGCTCGAGCGCCCGCTGGTCGCCGAGTTCTACCAGCGCTCCTTCGGCGAGGAGTTGCCCGAGAGCGCCGCCAACGTGGCGCTCGGTTGATGGCTCTTCGCGCCGTGAGGCTCAAGCATGGACGGCGATCGCGAGCGTGAGGAACTGGCGCAGGCAGGCCACACGGGCGTGCGCGGCACGGTGCTTTTCGGCCTGGTGCTGGCTGTCGCCGGCGCGCTGTTCGGGTCCGTCGTGATCGCCATCCTCGTGAACATGGCTGCGCCCGCCGCTGAGCGCGCAAGCTCCCTGATCGGCGCCGCCGTCGGTGCCGCGCTCGGCGTCGCCCTTGCGCTTCTCAAGGTGCGCCAGGGCAATCTCGACGCCCGTGAATCTGTCGAGGACCGGGAATGGCGGCGCCTCGTCCACCGCCAGCACGGAAACCAGCACGGAAAGTAGCCTATCCGGATGTCGCAACCCCCGCCCAAACGCCGCGAGACGCCCTCCGAGCCCTTGAAGCGCGTGCTGGGCCTGACCGTGCGCGCCATCGCCGGCGACCCCGAGGTGGAGGTGTCCTATGGCGCCACCAAGCCCGTGCTCGAAGGCAAGCACGTGCGCCTCGCCGAGCCCGCGCGCGTGCCGACCAAGGGCGAGATCGCCGTGCTGCGCGGCTGGGCCGACAGCCTTGCCCTCACCGCCGCCTGTCACGACGACTCGCTCCACCGCCGTCTCGCGCCGCCCTCCGGCCCCGCGCGCGAGGTGTTCGAGGCCATGGAGCGCGCCCGCGTCGAGGCGCTCGGCGCCAATCGCATGCAGGGCATGTCCGACAACCTCGCCGCCAAGTGCGAGGACGAGTTCGGCCATGGCCGCTTCGAGCGCGTCGCGAACCGCAACGATGCACCGCTCGGCAGCGCCCTCTCGCTGCTCGTGCGCGAGCGCCTGACCGGCCGCGCGCCGCCCGAAGGCGCCCGCACCATCGTCGACCTCTGGCGGCCGCACATCGAGGACCGCGCCGAGGGCGTCTTCCGCCAGATGCAGGGCCTCGCCGAGGATCAGGAGGCGTTCGGCCGCCTCGTGCGCGAGCTTCTGAAGGCGCTCGATCTTGCCGACGATCTCGCTGAAAGCGGGGCCGAAGAGATGGAGGAGAGCGCCGAGGAGAAGCCCGACGCGGGCGAAGCCGAGGCCGAGACCCAGGACGAGGGCGGCGAAGGCGGCGAGGAGGAGCGCGAGCAGGAGCGGTCCGAGGGCGAGGCCGGCGAGGCCCTGGAAGCCTCCGAGACGCCGGACCGCGACGAGTTCGACAGCGAGGCCGAGGAGCCGGATTCACTCGAGACCACGGAGCCGTGGCGCCCCAACACATCGGTGCTCGATGACCCGGAGCCCTTCGGCTACAAGGTGTTCACGCGCGTCCACGACGAGGAGGTTGCCGCCGACGACATCTCGACGCCCGAGGAGCTCGAGCGCCTGCGCACGTTCCTCGACAAGGAGCTGAAGGCGCTCGCGAGCGTCGTCGCCCGCCTCGCCAACCGCCTGCAGCGCCGCCTCCTGGCGCAGCAGAACCGCGCCTGGGACTTCGATCTCGAGGAAGGTGCCCTCGACGCGGCGCGGCTCACGCGCATCGTCACTGACCCCATGCACCCGCTCTCCTTCAAGCGCGAGCGCGACACCGATTTCCGCGATACGGTCGTCACACTGCTGCTCGATAACTCGGGGTCCATGCGCGGCCGGCCCATCATGGTTGCCGCGTGCTGCGCCGACATCCTGGCGAGAACGCTCGAGCGATGCGGAGTGAAGGTCGAGATCCTGGGCTTCACCACGCGCGCCTGGAAAGGCGGCGCCTCGCGCGAGGATTGGCTCGCCGCCGGCAAGCCCGCCGCGCCCGGCCGCCTCAACGACCTGCGCCACATCATCTACAAGACGGCGGATGCGCCATGGCGCCGCGCCAAGCGCTCGCTCGCGCTCATGATGCGCGAAGGGCTCCTGAAGGAGAACATCGACGGCGAGGCGCTGGCCTGGGCTCACCATCGGCTCATGGCGCGCCCCGAGCAGCGGCGCATCCTGATGATGATCTCCGACGGCGCGCCCGTCGACGACTCGACGCTCTCGGTGAACTCGGGGAGCTACCTCGAGCAGCATCTGCGCAAGGTGATCGAGGAGATCGAGACCCGCTCGCCCGTCGAGCTGATCGCCATCGGCATCGGCCACGACGTGACGCGCTACTACGCGCGCGCCGTCACCATCTCCGACCCGAGCGAGCTGGCGGGCGCCATGACCGACAAGCTCGTCGAGCTGTTCGAGGAGGCGCCCAAGGCCGATCCGGCGCCCGCGCAGCGACTGCGCCCGCGTCCACGTCAGCGCGCGGGCTAGGGCCGAAAGGGAAACCATGACGCGTCGCATGTGGGCCTGGTCGGCCGTCGCGCTGCTGATGAGCGTCCTCGGCGTCACCGCGCTCTACGCGCAGGCGAAGCCCGAGAAGATCGCCCCGCTCGAGGACATCGAGGTCCGCGCCGAGCCGCTCGCGAGCTTTGTGCGCGAGGGTGGTGCCGCCCTCACGCTGAGCGATCGCCTCGTTTGGCGCGGCGGACTGGTGCTCACCTCGCCCTCGACGTATTTCGGTGGCTGGTCCGGCCTCCTCATGGACGCCGATGGCAAGGGCTTCCTCGCGGTGTCGGATGCAGGGTCCTGGCTCAAGGGCGAGCTCGACTACGAGGCCGACCGCCCCGTGGGCGTGCGCGCCGCGCGCATCGGCCCTCTGAAATCGAAAAACGGCAAGCCGCTTGCACGCAAGCGCGACCGCGACGCCGAGGCCATCACGCTCGCCGGCGGCACGATGACAGAAGGACGTGCCTACATTTCCTTCGAGCGCAAGACCCGCATCGGCCTCTTCGACATCGAGGACGGTGAGGTCGCCGCCCCGACGGACTACCTCGATGCGCCCAAGGGGACGCGCCACCTCGGCAACGACGGCATCGAGGCCCTGACCGTGCTTGCCGGTGGACGCCGCAAGGGCACCCTGGTCGCATTCGCCGAGGCCCCCCTGCGCGATGACAAGCATCTGACCGGCTGGTTTTGGGTGGCCGGCAAGCTGCAAGCCTTCGCGGTCGAGGACATCGGCGGCTTCGCCATCACCGACGCGGCGAGCCTCGCCGACGGCAGCGTGCTGATCCTGGAGCGGCGCTTCCGCTGGACCGAGGGCCTGAAGGTGCGCCTGCGCCTGCTTCCCGCCGCGAGCGTCGCGCCGGGCGCGACGGCGTCCGGCGAGATCCTGCTCGCCGCCGAGCCGTCCGCAGCCGAGATCGACAACCTCGAAGGCTTGGCGCTCTCGACCGGCAAGGATGGCGAGACCGTCGTCACGATCATCTCGGACGACAACTTCAACCACCTCCTGCAGCGCACCCTGTTGCTGCAGTTCACGCTGAAGCCGCCCGCGGCCGAGGCCGCAAAAGAGCCCGAGGAAAAGCGCGATGACGGCAGCAGTGATGCCGCAGCCACCGTCGAGGATGGGAAGGTCGCGCCGCGCTAGACCATGATCGCTTCGGACCCTACCAGTCTGAAGCGTGAATCATCGGTCTCATCAAAAAAACCTGGAGCGCGATCACGATTCAATCAAAACTGATCGCGCGCTGACGGCTACATCGAGGTGCCGATCACCAGCGTCCAGAACGACTTGAATTCGGTCTTGGGGTCCTGCACCAGCGCCAGGCCCATCTCGCGCGCATCCGAGAGCAGCAGGTTCTTGTTGTGGCCCGCGCTGTCCTTCCAGCCGCGCAACACTTCCGTGAACGTCACCTGCCCGGTGCCGACGTTCTCCGCCGCGAGCCGCGGCTTGTAGCCGGCGCGCTTAACGCGGTCCCAGGGGTTCGAGCCGTCGGAGCCGTAGTGCGAGATGCGGTCCCACTTGGCGAGATCGCGGCTGTGCTCCTTGGCGGCCTCCGTCAGCGAGGCGTTGAGCACGAGCGGCTTCAGGCCGTTGTCGCGACGGTATTGATTGATGAGGTCGCGTGCCCGCTCCGCGTCGAGCGCGGTGTGCGAGT
>JBFXEP010000340.1:0-4207 GCA_050179995.1 Hyphomicrobium sp. | reverse complement strand
TCCCTATAATCTGCCACGGCTCGTCCTCCTGTGATGAGGATCGGCTCGGCCCGTCCGAGCAACCCTCGCACGCGCAGTGTAGGGCGAGCCACTTCACCGACAGAGGCGGACATACGGTCTTACGGATCGGCCATCTTTTACCTGCTTTGGACCGCCGAACGGCGGTTTGGCGTACACCACCCAGTCGAGGCGGCGCGCCTTGGCCACCAGGCGGGTGAAGGCGGCTGGCTCGGTCGGGCCGGCAATGTCGCCGAAGAACTTGAGCTGTGCGCGTCGAAGGCGGCTCGCAGCTCCTCCAGAAGGCGGCGGGGAAACAGGCGCGACAGCACGCGCACCGGCAGGAAGAATCCTGGCCGGCAGGAGATCCAGCGCGAGCCATCGGGCGAGACGCCACCGCCCGGCACGATGCAATGGATGTGCGGACGGAAGTGCAGGTTTTGCCCCCAATCTGTGAGCACCGCGATGAGGCCGATCTCGGCGCCGAGATGTCTGGGATCGGCCGCGATCGTGCGCAACGTCTCGGCCACCGTCCTGAACAGCATTGCATAGACCAGCACCTTACTCCATTATTCTGGAAGGCGATCACGGCGACCTCGGACGACAGCGTGAACACCACGTGGAAGTAGGGAACCGGCAGGAGTTCGGCCTCGCGTGCGGCATCCATTCGCGGCCGGCTTGCCCCTGGCATTTGGGGCAGTGGCGGTTGCGACAGGATTTATAGGCCACGCGGATCGCCCCGCAGGACTGGCAGCCCTCGACATGGCCGCCGAGTCCGGCGGTCCGGAAGAGTTCGACCGCGCTCACGGCGACGTTCGACGCGTCCGAGACGGCGGTCATGAGCGCGTTGATACGCATCGGCATGGCGGCGGAAGATATCCGCCACCTCCAGTCTCGCCGACATCGGCGGAACCGGTCAGCCCGGCGGCACCACCTCGATGTTCAGCCGATCGAGCGGGCTGGTCGTGCGCCGGATGAGGCCGTTCGAGACCCTCTTGTAACGTGCCGTACTTGATAGATTGTTGTGGCTGAGCAGCGCCGGGATGAGGATGTCGGTACCGTTCTCCAGACGATGGTGGCGAAGCTGTGGCTGAGCGTGTGGACGTCACGCGCTTGTCGATGCCGGCGGCGGCACGTGCTGAGCGGCAGGTTGAATAGAGAACCTGCACGTCGATGGGCGATTGGCGTCCCGTCCTGGGACCGCCATCCCTGAGACTTCGTCAACGCAGCAGCTGCGCCCACAGCATCACGGCGCGGTCCTGCGCCGCCCACCCGGGTCACGCCGCCTTCACTGTCAATGTCGCCGACCTTCCGCCCAACGGTTTCCGGGCGCATGGCGCCTCGTCGGCCCGATCACGTCATTTGCCTTCAGCGCACGGATGGGTGTGTGTTCAATGGATGAACGAGGCGCCCGTGACGTCTATCGTCGCGCCGGTCGAATAGCGCGCTTTGCCGCTGGCGCAGAAGACTACGACGTTGGCCACGTCCTGCGGCGTGCCAAAATGGCCGGCGGGGATTTCGGACAGCATGTCCTCCTCACCATAGATTCCGAGCATATCGTTGGCCTGTTGCGTGTTGATGACGCCAACGCACAGAATATAGGTTTGGATGTTGTCCTTCGCATATGCGCGCGCGATGCCGCGTAACAGCGAGTTCATGCCACCCTTCGACGCGCCGTCATGAAAAAAGTCGGGTCGATCGCCACGCACGGCGATGCGGCCCGAAATACCGATGATGCCGCCGCCGCCCATCTGCTGGTAGTGTAGAACCGCGAGCCTGGACAGGTGCGCGGTGGCGACCAGATTGACCTTCAGCGTGTAGAGCCAATGCTCGTTCCAGTCCTTGCTGGAAGCATCCATGGCGATCGGTTGGCGCGTGGCCGCGTTGTTGACCAGGACGTCGATGTGGTTCTTCCACCGCACGGCGTGCGCCCACAGGCGGTCGAGATCCTCCCATTTGTCCATGTCGGCCTGTATGGGCAGGACAACGCCGCGGCCGAGTTCGTCGGCGATGGCCTCGGCCAGTTCCCTGCTAGAGGTGTAGTTGAGTACGACAGCCGCGCCCCGCTCGACCAGCGCGCGCACGATGCCTTCGCCGATTCCACGCGATCCGCCCGTGACAAGTATGGTCTTGCCTGTGAGATCGATAAAAGCGCTCATGTTCCCCGCCCAACGCATGTGCGGTACATGATGGTTCCCCAAGCTTTGACATCATGTGTGAGCCAAAGGAATTGCAATGGGTCGCTTTCACCCGATGCCGAGCATGAAAATTCTGACCTCAGCATAGGGCGTCGACAAAGCGTGATGCGCTGCGCCATCTTGTCTCCTAAAATAGCATTGGACAGAAGGGAATTGACGACTCGTCACCAGTCCCGCAAAGTGACTCCGATCCCGACATTATGAGCAGGAGAACTCCCACAACAACGACGAACATTAAGCCGTACGCACAACGTGTATGCCGCTCTGAACCGTTCATATCCGAGCCTCCTGTGAGAGTGTGGACCCAAGAAATCGATCTACATTCAGAACAGTGACCGGTAGGTGCATGTCAAGGGGCGGCAATACCGGCACTGGCGTTCTCTCTTGGTTGTCCGCCTAACGGTTGCTGAACGAACGCGGAGCATCGAGAATGTGGATCGGATCAAGCTGATCTTCTGGGACGGCACCGGCGTCTGCCTCTATGCGAAGCGGCTGGAGGATGGCGAGTTCCGCTGGCCGAAAGTGCAGGATGGCGTGATGCGGCTGACGGCCGCTCAGTTGTCGGCGCTGCTTGAAGGGCTTGATTGGCGGCGCGTCCATGAAGCCCGCCGGACGCGCGCTCCGGCGCAGGCGGGTTGATCCGCGACCAAGTGAATCAGCCTGGATTCCGCTGTCGCCCGGAACTGGCGAATATGGTCTGATCCGATTATGGCAATGACGGCGGACCAGCTTCCCGACGATCCGGATGTGCTGAAGGCGATGGTCCTGGCGCGCGATGTCGAGAACGCTCGACTGACCCAGATCATCAAGGAATTGCAGCGTCACCGCTTCGGCCGCCGCGCCGAGAGCCTGCCTGAAGATCAACTGCTCCTTGGCCTCGAGGAGGCCGAGCAGATCGAGGCGGCAGGCGAGGAAGCGGCCGAACGTGCCGATCCTGCCGCATGCGGGGAGCGCACCGCAAAGCGGCGGGCGAACCGGGGTGCGCTGCCGCCGCATCTGCCGCTATGGCGCGGCGATCAGGATGAGACGGCGGCGACAATCTAGATGAGACTCTTATGTCGCGGTGGATTGGAAGTTATCACGCTGATTGACGCTGGCAAGAACTTCGCTGGTTTCTGATTGCCGCTCCGCGACAAGTTCCTGGGTGTTTTTGATTGTCGCGTATGAGGCTGGTCTGCCGCGCTGGCGTTTGGCTTCCATTGCGGATCTGCGCCGATAGCTTTCGACATTCATCTCGAAGATCGTTGCGTGGTGGACGAGGCGATCGACCGCGGCGAGCGTCATAGCGGGGTCCGGGAAGACCCTGTTCCATTCCCCAAAGGGCTGATTGGCAGTGATCATGATGGAACGCCGCTCGTAACGGGCGGAGATGAGCTCGAAGAGCACGCTCGTTTCGGCTTGGTCCTTGGTGACGTAGGCCAGATCGTCGAGAATGAGCAGATCGAACTTATCGAGCTTTGCGATAGCGGATTCGAGTTGGAGCTCGCGTCGCGCGACCTGAAGCTTCTGGACGAGATCGGTGGTGCGGGTGAACATCACACGCCAGCCATTCTCGATCAGCGCAAGGCCGATGGCTGCGGCGAGATGGCTCTTGCCGCCGCCGGGCGGCCCGAACATGAGAACGTTGGCGCCCTTGGCGAGCCAGCTGTCGCCGGCGGTGATCGCCATGACCTGGGCCTTGGAGACCATGGGCACGGCATCGAAGGCGAAGCTGTCGAGCGTCTTTCCGGGCGGCAGGTGCGCCTCGGCGAGATGCCTTTCGATCCTGCGATGGGCACGTTCGGCCAGTTCATGCTCGGCGATGGCCGAGAGGAAGCGCGCGGCCGGCCACCCCTCCCGATCCGCCTGTTCGGCAAATTGCGGCCAGAGCGTATTGATCGTCGGCAGCCTCAGCTCGTTGAGCATGATGCCGAGACGAGCTTCGTCGATGGTGTGGGCGCCCTTCATGCGGCTTCTCCCGCATACGTCGTGCCGATCAGGGCTTCATAGCCATTGAGCGACGCCAGTTGCAC
>JBFXEP010000339.1:0-4232 GCA_050179995.1 Hyphomicrobium sp. | reverse complement strand
CACTGAAGGCCAAGAGCCCGACTGCACGCTTCTTCAAGACCCCGCTCGCCGAGACCGATCCCGAGGTCGCCTCCGCCATCGACAAGGAGCTCGGGCGTCAGCAGTACGAGATCGAGCTCATCGCCTCGGAGAACATCGTGTCGCGGGCCGTGCTGGACGCGGCCGGCAGCGTGCTCACCAACAAGTACGCAGAGGGCTATCCCGGCAAGCGCTACTACGGCGGCTGCCAGTACGTCGACATCGTCGAGGAACTCGCCATCGAGCGCGCCAAGAAGATCTTCGGGTGCGGCTTCGCCAACGTGCAGCCGAACTCGGGCTCGCAGGCCAACCAGGGCGTGTTCAATGCGCTGGCCAAGCCCGGCGACACGATCCTCGGCCTCAACCTGGCGCACGGCGGCCATCTCACCCACGGCGCGACGGTGAACCAGTCCGGAAAGTGGTTCCGCGCCGTGCACTATCAGGTGCAGCCCGATACGCACCGCGTCAACATGGACGAGGTGCGCACGATCGCCAAGGCGGAGAGCCCGCGCATCATCATCGCCGGCGGCTCGGCCTATCCGCGCCAGTTCGACTTCGCGGCGTTCCGCTCGATCGCGGACGAGGTCGGCGCGCACCTCATGGTCGACATGGCGCACTTCGCGGGTCTCGTGGCGGCGGGCGAGCATCCTTCGCCCTTCCCGCACGCGCACGTCGTAACCACCACCACGCACAAGACGCTGCGCGGTCCGCGCGGCGGCATGATCCTCACCAACGACGAGGACATCGCCAAGAAGATCAACTCGGCGATCTTCCCCGGCATCCAGGGCGGGCCGCTGATGCATGTGATCGCCGGCAAGGCGGTGGCGTTCGGCGAGATCCTGACGCCCGAGTTCAAGACCTACGCGAAACAGGTGATCGTCAACGCCAAGGCGCTGGGCGAGGTGCTGGTCAAGGCCGGCTCTGCGCTCGTCTCGGGCGGCACGGACACGCACCTCATCCTCGTCGACCTGCGGCCGAAGAAGCTCACCGGCAACATCTCCGAGAAGTCGCTCGGGCGCGCGCACATCACGTGCAACAAGAACGGCGTGCCGTTCGATCCGGAGAAGCCGATGGTGACCTCCGGCATCCGTCTCGGGGCGCCCGCCGGCACGACGCGCGGCTTCGGCGAAGCGGAGTTCCGCGACATCGGCCGCATGATCGCCGAAGTGCTCGACGGGCTCGCGGCGAACGGCGAGGCCGGCAACGCGAAGCTCGAGGAAAAGGTCAAGGCCGAGGCGACGGCGCTCTGCAAGCGCTTCCCGATCTACTGATCCCAGGCCTCCATGCCGCCGAGGCGGAAATTGCACCAGAAGGAGAGCGCCGGAGCCAAGTGTTCCGGCGCTTTTTCGTTTTCGGTGGTGATGCGTGAAAGCGGCGAACGAGGCGTACGAGGAGCTGAAACAGTTCCTGAAATTTCATACGGAAACGTATGAACCGACGAGACTCGCCGTGGACGATCCGAGTATTCTCCCGGTGTCCTGCTTGGCAGTCACCGAACGCAAGAGCCGAGCGCGCGCAGCTCAAGGGCTCAGGATGGCGATCAACGATCTTATCGAAATGCATCGGCACGATGATCCGCGCGATGTCGAGGCGTTAGATTGGGCCTGCAAGTCACGTGGCGTCGTGACGCTTTCGGAGTTGAGGCGGCGGTTCTCCCGGGACTACGCGGCCGTGCTGAAACGGGGAAAAATTCGTAACGAGGTCGAGCACACCCTCGTCCAAGGTATCCTGACCGATCAGGCCAGCGATGTGCCGCCTGAAGAGGGCGAAAGACTGGAAAAGCTGATTGCGCTCTACGAGAATGCTGCGAGCTAGCCCTGGATCCTCGGTGTCCGGGCCTTAAAAGGAGATCCCATGCGCTGCCCTTACTGCTCGTGCGAGGAAACGCAGGTGAAGGACAGCCGGCCCACCGAGGAGAACGCCGCTATTCGCCGGCGCCGGGTGTGCCCGGACTGCGGCGGGCGCTTCACCACCTTCGAGCGCGTGCAGCTGCGCGAGCTGGTCGTCGTCAAGCGCAGCGGGCGCAAGGTGCCGTTCGACCGCGACAAGCTCTTGAAGTCGGTGGAGGTCGCGCTGCGCAAGCGGCCGATCGAGGCCGAGCGCGTCGACCGCATGGTGTCGGGCATCGTGCGCCAGCTCGAGAGCGCGGGCGAGACGGAGGTGGCGTCCTCGACCATCGGCACCTATGTGATGGAAGGCCTGCGGGCGCTCGACCCGGTGGCGTACGTGCGCTTCGCCTCCGTGTACCGGGATTTCCGCGAGGCGGCCGACTTCCAGGAGGTGCTGGGCGAGATCGCGCGCGACGACGGCGTGGTCGACCTGCGCTCGGCGAAGAAGCATTAGGTTCCCACTCCCCGCACGCGGGGAGAGGGGGAGCGAGGCCATGACCTTCACGCCTTTCGACCGGCACATGATGGGGATTGCGCTCGCGCTCGCCAGGCGCGGGCTTGGCACGGTGGCGCCAAATCCGTCGGTGGGGGCCATCGTCGCGGACGAGGCGACGGGCGAACTCGTCGCGCGCGGCATGACGCAGCCCGGCGGACGGCCGCACGCCGAGACGGAGGCTCTGCGGCGCGCGGGGGCGCGTGCGCGCGGCGCGACGCTCTACGTGACGCTCGAGCCCTGCGCGCATACCGGAAAGACGCCGCCCTGCGTGGACGCCGTCATCGCGGCGGGTCTCGCACGCGTCGTGGTCGGCATCGAGGACCCCGATCCGCGCACGCAGGGCCAAGGCGTCGAGCGGCTGCGCGCGGCCGGCATTACGGTCGTGACGGGGCTCGCGGCGGAGGAGGCGCGCGCGGTGACGCTCGGGCACATCCTGCGCATCACCGCAGGGCGCCCGGTCGTCAAGCTCAAGATGGCGCTCGACGCGGCAGGCGACGTGCCGCGCGGCGTCCACGGTCGCGCGGTCATGGTCACCGGTGCCGAGGCCCGCGCGCAGGCGCATCTCCTGCGCGCGGAGGCCGACGCCATTCTCGTCGGCGGCGGCACGGTGCGGGACGACGACCCCGATCTCACCTGCCGGCTGCCGGGGCTCGCCTGGCGCTCGCCCGCCCGCGCCGTTGTCTCGCGCTCGCTCGACTTGCCAGACGGCGCCAGGCTCTTTCGCACGGCGCGCGAGGTGCCGGTGTGGCTGTTCACGGGCGAGGATGCGGACGGCGATCGGGTCAGCGCGCTCGAAGGCGCGGGGGTGCGTATTTTTCGCGTGCCCGTGTCGGGAGGCGGGCTGTCGCTTGGGCCGGTGCTGGCACGCCTTGCCGAAGAGGGCGTGACGCGCCTCCTGGTCGAGGGCGGTGCGGCCATCTGGCGCTCCTTCGCGGCCTTGAGAAGCGTCGATGAGGTGGCGCTTTTCCGTGCCGGCACAAGCGAATACGCGGCGGCGACGCTTGCCGCGCAGTATACTCCGGGGCTAGATCTCACGCCCACGGCGCACCGGCGGCTCGGGGCGGACACGCTCACGATGTTCCGGGTAGTGGATCTTCCTCGCGTGGACGTAGGCCGCAGCGCCTAGAGCGAGCTCGGTTTTTGATGGAAATGCGATCGCGCTCTAGGTTTTGATCAGGCTGATGGTTCACGCTTCGGACTTTCCTGCGCTGCCGATTCACGTCGCGCCTGATAGGCGGCGCGACGATCGGAGTGAGTAGGGTCCGGAGCGATCATGGCCTTGCCGCCGCAATATTCGGAGCGAAGTGTGTTCACGGGTCTCATCACGGACATCGGCGAGCTGATTGGGCACGAGGGCGGGCGCTTCGCCATCCGCTCGCGCTACGCGGCGGCGAGCATTCCGCCCGGGGCCTCCATCGCCTGCGACGGCTGCTGCCTCTCGGCGGTGACGGTGCGCGCCGACGGGGCGGGCTCGGCGTTCACGGTCGACGTGTCGAACGAGACGCTTTCCAAGACGACGCTCGGCTCCTGGCAGGTGGGGCGCGACGTCAACCTCGAACGCGCGCTGCGCGCGGGCGACGAGCTCGGCGGGCACATCGTCTCGGGCCACGTGGACGGCGTGGCGCGCATCCTCGACATGCGGCCGGACGGAGAGAGCCTGCGCGTGCTCCTCGAGCTGCCGCTGCACCTCGCGCCCTATGTCGCGCCCAAGGGCTCGGTGGCGCTCGACGGAACGTCGCTCACAGTAAACGAGGTGGCGGGGACGCGCTTCGGCGTCAATCTCATTCCCGTGACCTTGACCCAGACGACCTGGGGGCGCAAAAAGCCCG
>JBFXEP010000338.1:0-4233 GCA_050179995.1 Hyphomicrobium sp. | reverse complement strand
ACATCATGCCGCAGTACGCCTGTGAGCGGCTCTACGAGCTGACCAAGGATCGCGACACCTACATCACGACCGAGGTCGGCCAGCACCAGATGTGGGCCGCCCAGTTCCTCCACTTCGAGGAGCCGAACCGCTGGATGACGTCCGGCGGCCTCGGCACCATGGGCTACGGCCTTCCGGCCGCCATCGGCGTGCAGCTCGCGCACCCGAAGTCGCTCGTCATCGACGTGGCGGGCGACGCCTCGATCCTGATGAACATCCAGGAGTGCTCGACGGCGGTCCAGTATCGCCTGCCGGTCAAGGTGTTCATCCTGAATAACGAGTACATGGGCATGGTGCGCCAGTGGCAGCAGCTTCTGCACGGCAACCGCCTGTCCGAGAGCTACACCGAGGCGCTGCCCGACTTCGTCAAGCTCGCCGAGGCCTACGGTTGGACCGGCATGCGCTGCGACCACCCGGCCGACCTCGACGACGCCATCCGCGAGATGATCAACACCAAGGGCCCGGTCATTTTCGACTGCCGCGTCGCAAAGCTGGCCAACTGCTTCCCCATGATCCCGTCCGGCAAGGCCCACAACGAGATGCTGCTCGGCGAGAACGTCTCCGACGAGGACGTGTCGAAGGCGATCGGCAGGGAAGGGAAGGTGCTAGTGTGAGCTCGAGGCTCGCTATCGCCGCGAAGCGCATGTCCCGCATGTCTCTCGGGCGCCGTATGGCGGGCGCCACGGCGGCGATGCTGCTGGCAGTCGCGGGTGCGGGCGCTGCGCGGGCAACGAGCGAGGCGACCGGCGCCGGCGCATCCGACGCCACGGCGGCCTGGGACCAGGTGCAAAGCATCCGCGGTGCGGCCGAGCGGCTCGGCCGCCTGCACCGCGCCCGTGGTGCCAAGGCCGCCTATGAGCTGATCGAGAACTGCTACAAGACCCACAGCCTCGCCTCGGCCTACGGCGAGGGCTTCGAGGCCTGCATCGCCCAGGACTATCTCGAGACGCGCACGCTGGTCCAGGTCTATTCCCGCATGCCGCCCGAGACGCTGGAGAAGCTCGGAGTCCCCTCGCCGCAGTCGCTGGCCGAGAGCATGGGCCAGCGCGTCGCGGCGGCCTTCGGCCAGTACAACAAAACGCAGGCCTACGCCGACAACGTGAAGAAGCTCGTCGACCAGCACGGCCTGCCCGTGTTCCTCGCCATCGTCTTTCCTGAGGCCATGCGCGAGCTGCGCGACAGGGAAGCCAAGGAGAAGAAGCAACCGCAATGATCAATACCAATCCGCAGACACACTATGCGGGACCTTCCTTGAAGCAGGAGGTCGAGACGCGCACGCTGTCGGTCCTGGTCGACAACGAGCCGGGCGTGCTCGCGCGCGTGATCGGCCTCTTCTCGGGCCGCGGCTACAACATCGACAGCCTGACCGTGACCGAGACCGAGCACGAGAAGCATCTCTCGCGCATCACCATCATCACGCGCGGCACGCCGGCCGTGCTCGAGCAGATCAAGCATCAGCTCGAGCGCCTGGTGCCGATCCATCGCGTGCGCGATCTCACCATCGAGGGCGTCTCGCTGGAGCGCGAGCTGGCGCTCGTCAAGGTGACCGGCAGGGGCGACAAGCGCATCGAGGCGCTGCGCATGGCGGAGATCTTCCGCGCGCAGGTCGTCGACACGTCGATCGAGCATTTCGTCTTCGAGGTGACCGGCAAGCCCGGCAAGATCGAGACCTTCATCCAGCTCATGACCGAGCTGGGGCTCGTCGAGGTGTCGCGCACCGGCATCGCCGCCATCGGTCGTGGCGCGACCGCGATGTGAGCCGGCCGGGCCAATGCGGGATCAGTAGACCTTCTTGCGGTGCGACTTCGCGGACTTGCTGTCCGCGGCCTGCGTCTCGGCGACCGAGAGCGCAAGGCGCGAGAACACGAGACTCCGGTCGTTGGCGAGCATCGGCGTCTTGCTCGCGGTCTGGAAGCCGACGGCGCCGTCCTTGGCCGGATAGAGCGGCTCCGCATGCGCGGACGATCCCTCGATCGAGACCATGAAGGCCGAAAGCCGCGCCCGGTACTTGCCCGAGGCGGAACGCTCGCATTTGTCGGCGCCGACAGCTGCCTCGCAGGCATCGATGTTGCCGTAGCTCGCCGAGGAGGACTCGTGGTTGTCGACCGCCCGCTCGATGGCCTTGGCGCACGCCTTGACCGCTTTCTCGCCGAACGACACGCAGTCGGAAGCGCTCGCGATGACGCCGCGCGGGTCCCCCGCCCGTTGCTCGGAGCCGGCGGAGCTTCCGCTGTCGCCGCATCCGCCGAGCAGGCCTGCGAGGCCGAGAAGGCCGGTTGCGTATGCCGACGTGAGGGTGCGCATGGGGCGAGCTCTCGAGATGCAATGCCCCCATTGTGGCGCGCGACGCGTTTCGGATTTGTTAATCGATCTTGTGCCGCGGGCTCGCCATGATCCGAGCGCCGTCGCCCGCCGCGCCAGCCTCGCCGCATGCGCTCCGGAATATCGGGCGAAATCAGGCGCGTGGGACCACGGTGCCGGAGGCCCGAACGGGGCACCTAAATGTTGTCGCGCGGGCCTCTTCGTCGTTGAAACCGGCGCGCTTCAAGGTGTAACGTCCGCCCACTTTCGCGGGCCCCCGGTTAACCTTGGGGCGCACCACCCCGCTCCGCCCAACATCCTCCGCTTGCCCTCATCCAGTGACAATCAAGAGAGACCGATGCGCGTCTATTACGATCGTGATGCCGATATCAATCTGATCAAATCCAAGCGGGTCGTCATCGTCGGCTACGGCAGCCAGGGCCGGGCACACGCCCTCAATCTCAAGGACTCGGGCGTCAAGGACATCCGCATCGCGCTGAAGCCGGGCTCGCCCACCGCCAAGAAGGTGGAGGCCGACGGCTTGCACGTTCTCTCCGTCGCCGAGGCGGCCTTGTGGGCGGACCTCATGATGATGGCGACACCGGACGAGCTGCAGGCCGACATCTACCGCAGCGAGATCGCGCCCAACATTCGCGACGGCGCGGCGGTCGCCTTCGCGCACGGCCTCAACATCCACTTCAATCTGATCGAGCCCAAGCCGACCATCGACGTCATCATGATCGCGCCCAAGGGCCCCGGCCATACCGTGCGCGGTGAGTATCAGAAGGGCGGCGGCGTGCCGTGCCTCATCGCCATCCATCAGGACGCCTCCGGCAACGCGCACGACATCGCGCTCTCTTACGCCTCGGGCGTCGGCGGCGGCCGCTCGGGCGTCATCGAGACCACCTTCAAGGAGGAATGCGAGACCGACCTCTTCGGCGAGCAGGCGGTGCTCTGCGGCGGTCTCGTGGAGCTGATCCGCGCCGGCTTCGAGACGCTGGTGGAGGCGGGCTACGCGCCCGAAATGGCCTACTTCGAATGCCTGCACGAGGTGAAGCTGATCGTCGATCTCATCTACGAGGGCGGCATCGCCAACATGAACTACTCGATCTCCAACACCGCCGAATGGGGTGAGTACGTCACCGGCCCGCGCATCATCACGCCGGAGACGAAGGCGGAGATGAAGCGCGTGCTGGCCGACATCCAGACCGGCCGCTTCACGTCCGAATGGATGCAGGAGTACAAGGCCGGCGCTGCGCGCTTCAAGGGCATCCGCCGCTTGAACGACGCGCATCAGATCGAGGAGGTCGGCGCCACGCTCCGCGCCATGATGCCTTGGATCGCCAAGAACAAGCTGGTCGACAAGGGCCGCAACTAGTCGCTCCGATCGCCGCGCGGCCTTCCCTCACTGGCGCGACGCTCCGTTTCGGAGCATCCTGGCCTTGCGCAAGCAACCGGAACAGGGAGTGAATGATGAAAAGCGCACTCATCTCGGTCGGTCTCGCCGCCGCTCTGGCGATCGCCGGCTCGCTGGCCTTCGATGTCCTGCGCGGCCGTGAGCAGACGGCCGCCGTGGCCGGCAAGGGCCACAAGGTCTGCAAGGCGAAGACCAACGCCGGCAAGCTCAAGACGTGGCGGTGCGAGAACAACCAGGCCTGCTGCGTCAACCGGGCGATGGACCTCTACGTCTGCGGCTATCCGGGACTCGGCTGCCTTTAGATTGGACCGTCCTGCGGGTCCGGCCGGCCGGACCCGCAGGACGGTCGGGAGGGTGCCTAGGCTGTGAACTCATTATTGGATGGAGCATTGATGAGCCGAGGCAAGCCAAGGGCCAGGAAAATCGCGAAGCCCGATGCCTTCTAGAGCTCGAGCCGATCGAGCAGAGCGCTCGTG
>JBFXEP010000337.1:0-4238 GCA_050179995.1 Hyphomicrobium sp. | reverse complement strand
GACAAGACCTTCGACACCTCCGGGGCTTATCCCATCGACGGCGGGCTGGTCCCGCTCGAGGTCGATCTCGATCGCGGCGTCGGCCGCTACGAGGAGCCCAACATCTGGGTGACCTACGCCTGCTGATCCCGCCGGCTGGCCGGCGGCCGGGTCCGCACGGACCCGGCCGCCGCTGGCGTGAGCGCCCCGCTTCCCCATTTCGCGCGTCGCCGAACTGTCGCACAGTGGTGTTGCACGTCGCCTATAAACGGTGTCTCTTGATCCGGCCGCCGAGCCATGAATAGTGCTCGGCAGAGCCAGCTCGACCCACCGGTACCCATCACTGTCGACCACGTATCCGGAGCTCGCTTGCCTCGCCCGGCTTCCGACGAACCCAAGGGGACACATATGACGTCCGCTCGTCCTGCCCATCGGCGCCACCTCTTGTGCGCGCTCGCGGCACCGCTCGCGCTTGCGATACAGACCGGCCCCAGCGCAGCCGAGCCGACCTTCCAGCCTCTGCTCGGCTCCTGGGGCGGCAGCGGCACCTACAGGCTGCAGGACGGCACCAGCGAGAAATTGAAGTGCGACGCCTACTACACCGGTAGCGGCTCGCAGCTCGGCATCGCCGTCCGCTGCCAGGGCCAGACCAACAAGATCGAGATGCGCTCCAAGCTGACCGCCAACGGTGGCGCCCTCAGCGGAAGCTGGGAGGAGCGCACCTACAATGCCGCTGGCAGCGTCTCCGGCAAGCTCACCGAGGACCGGCTGAGCCTCGCCATCACCGGCGGCGTCGGTGGATCGATGATTGTCACCTACGACAAGTCCAAGCAGACCGTGGCGATCGCGACCGAGGGCATCCCCCTGAAAAGCGTCACGGTGAGCCTGTCACGCAAATGATGCCGGCCATCCGCTCGGAGACGCAGCGTTCGGAGGCGAAGCCCTGATGGCGGCGGCCCCGACCCTCGTCGCCCGGCCCGCAGCGGGCCGGCTCGAGCTGGCCGCAGCCGGGGCCTGGACCGTGGCCCACGCCCGCGATCTCGACGGCCTCGTCGAGGAGACGGTGCGCGGCGCGCCTGCTGCCCAACCGCTCCACATCGACATGACGACCATCACCGCGCTCGACACCTACGGCGCCTGGCTGATCGAGCGCCTCGTCCGCGCGCGCCCGGCGGGCGCGGCCACCATCTCCGGCCTGCCCGAGCGCTATCGCGCCCTCTACGACGAGATCCACGGCACCGAGCAGGACACCGCCGCGCCTGTGCCACGCACGGGGCCGATCTCCGCCGCCATCGCCCATCTCGGCAAAGCGACCATCCAGTTCGGCGACGACCTCGCCGACTTCGCCGCCATGCTGGGGGCGATCGTGATCTCCCTCGGCCGTGTCCTCGCCCGGCCCGCGATCTTCCGCCTCACGCCGACCATGCACCACCTCGATCGGGTCGGCTGGCAGGCTGTTCCGATCATGCTGCTGATCACCTTCCTGATCGGCTGCATCATCGCCCAGCAGGGCTTCTTCCACTTCCGCAAGTTCGGCGCCGACGCCTACGTCGTGGACATGGTCGGCATCCTGATCCTGCGCGAGATCGGCGTCCTGATCATCGCCATCATGATGGCCGGCCGCTCGGGCAGCGCCTACACCGCCGAGCTCGGCTCCATGAAGATGCGCGAGGAGATCGACGCCTTGCGCACCATGGGCCGAGATCCGGTCGACGTGCTCATCCTGCCGCGCATCATCGCCCTCGTCATCGCGCTGCCGATCTTGACCTTTCTTGGCTCGCTCGCCGCCCTCTACGGCGGCGGCCTCGTCGCCTGGCTCTACGGCGGCATGAGCCCGGCGATCTACGTCGAGAGGCTGCGCGAGGCGGTCTCCCTCACCCACTTCGAGGTCGGCATGATCAAGGCGCCCTTCATGGCGCTCGTGATCGGCGTCGTCGCCTGCGCGCAAGGGCTCGCCGTAAAAGGCAGCGCCGAATCCCTCGGACGCGAGACCACCCGCTCCGTCGTCAAGTCCATCTTCCTGGTCATCGTGCTGGACGGACTTTTCGCCATTTTCTTCGCCGCCATCGATATGTAGTCATCAAGGGGTCATGACGAACGACAAGGTCATCAGCGTCCGCGACTTGGTGGTGGGCTTCGGCTCCCGCAACGTCCTCGATGGCGTCTCCTTCGACGTCGATCGCGGCGAGGTGTTCGGCTTCGTCGGCGGATCGGGCAGCGGCAAGTCCGTGCTGCTCCGCACCATCATCGGTCTCATCCCGCGCCGCTCCGGCGCGATCGAGGTTCTTGGCACCCGCCTCGACACGGCCTCCGCCGAGGAGCGCCGCGGCATCGAGCGCCGCTGGGGCGTGCTGTTCCAGCAGGGCGCGCTCTTCTCCTCGCTGACCGTGCTGCAGAATGTTCAGTTCCCCATGATCGAGTATCTGGACCTGCCGCAGCGCCTGATGGACGAGATGGCGGCGGCCAAGCTCGACATGGTGGGTCTGAGGCGGGCCGACCACGGCAAGATGCCGTCCGAGCTGTCGGGCGGCATGGTGAAGCGCGTCGCGCTCGCCCGCGCCCTTGCCCTCGACCCCGAGCTCGTCTTCCTCGACGAGCCGACCTCCGGCCTCGACCCCATCTCGGCCAGCGACTTCGACACCCTCATCAAGACCTTGCAGCAAACGCTTGGCCTTACGGTTTTCATGATCACGCACGATCTCGAGAGCCTGTATACGATCTGCGATCGCGTCGGCGCCCTTGCCGACGGGCGGGTCGTCGCGGCCGGACCGATCGAGACCTTGCTCGACTGCGACCATCCCTGGGTGCACGCATACTTCCGCGGCAGCCGCGCGACCGCGCTGCATAACCGCTTTGCCAATCAAGAGGCTTGAGGCCCGGACATGGAAACTGAGGCGCGCTACACCCTGGTCGGATCCTTCGTGCTGGCGGCAATCCTGGCCGCCTTCGCCTTCGTCTACTGGCTGAACAACAGCGCCGGCCTTGGCGAGCGCACGCTCTATCAGGTCCGCTTCGAGAGCACAGTGTCCGGCCTGCTCAAGGGCTCGAACGTGCTCTTCAACGGCATCCGCGTCGGCGAGGTGACCGACATCCAGCTCTCGCCCGACGCGCCGAAGGACGTGCTCGTCACGCTCGCCGTCGACCGCACGGCCCCGGTGCGCTCCGACACCATCGTCAACGTCGACTTCCAGGGCCTCACCGGCGCGCCCGTGATCGAGCTTTCCGGCGGCGCCCCGGGAGCCGCACCTCTTGCGGCCGCTTCCGACGGCGCGCTCCCGCTCCTCGACGCGAGCCCCGAGAGCACGCAGAGCCTCTCGCAGTCGGCGCGCGGCACATTGAACCGCCTCGACAAGGTGATCGACGACAACAGCACCGCGCTTCACGATGCCATCAACGGCATCAGCACCTTCGCCGGCGTGCTCTCGCGCAACTCGGACCGCATCGACGGCATCCTGGCCGGCCTCGAGCGCTTCGCCGGCAGCGCCAAGGCCAAGCCCGGCATCTACACCCTCACCGCGCGCACGAGCGACGGCGGCTGCAGCGGCGGAACGCACCCGCAGCTCGTGGTGCCCGAGCCCGCCTCGCCCATGGCTTTCAACTCCGACAAGGTCGTAATCGTCGGCGATCCGCCCGACAGTAATCCGTTCGACAAGGCGCAGTTCACCGACAACGTGCCCGCCGTCGTGCAGTCGAAGATCATCGAGAGCTTCGAGAACTCGGGTTGCTTCGCCGCCGTCACGCGTCCCCTCGACAACCTCGAGCCGAGCGACCAGCTCCAGGCCGAGATCCGCAAGTTCGCGATAGAGTTGAAGCCGGAGCCCGTGGCCAACGTCGAGATCGCCATCAAGGTCGTAAGCGCGGGCGGCAGGATCGTGGGCTCGCGCGTCTTCGACCAGAGGGCAGAGCTGGCCGCGCTCGATGCCCCGTCGGCTGTGGCGGCGCTCGATACGGCGTTCGGCAAGCTCTTGTCGGATGCCGTGCCCTGGGCCGCCTCATTGCCGACCGCGGCAAAGGATGACGCAGCGAAGGGTGCGGCCCCTGCGGGAGAACCCGACATCCCCGAGCCGGAGGCGCCCGAGCCGCCACCGGCGCCTTGATGGCGATCAGAACCGGTCGCGCCGCACGTCGACCTTGAGGTAGCCGGTCGCGTACGCGATCAGCGCCAGCACGATGGCGAGCGGAACCGCCACCACCATCACCATGGCGAAGGTCACGGCGAGTCCGAGCAGAAGCGCGAGCCCGGCCATCGAGATCGGAAG
>JBFXEP010000336.1:0-4240 GCA_050179995.1 Hyphomicrobium sp. | reverse complement strand
GACGTGAGCAGCTTCACCGGCATGATATCTGCGCGTTCGGTGGGCGCGATCACGCCCTCGCAAATCTCCGCACCTAGGCTCGTTGATTGCGGCATGCTTCGGGATACGCGAACGACTGTCATGAGTGTCCCCCACTTCGTGTCCCTGCCGGGCAGGGAATGAAACAAAACGCAGGGGCAATCCGGACTCCGCACGCGACCCCACGCAGGGTCGAAGAAATAATACCTCACTAATCACGTCAACAAACCGGGACGACTCGGAGACTGCTGCCATCCTTAGGGATGTGACGCCGCAACAGCGTGGCGATCCTCGCGAAGTTGGGTGCAAGCGCAAAATGTGCCGATTCCACGGCAACACTGCGTTTTTTGCGGTGAAACCCTGCGCGCCGCTTTCTATACGTCATTCGGGAAGTAAAGAAAAAAAGCTGAAAACCGGCGTCTACAAAGCACCGGTCGAATGCGCCCGTTTCAATGCGTCCGTAACGATACGGAGCATAATTCGAGTTTGATCCGAGTTTTCAGTGGCAATTGCGCTTCGCGCGACACCACGGCGTCGAGCGCAACGCGCCTACGCTTCGCTCTCTTCCCCGTCGCCGGTCTCGCCCTCGGAGCCGTCCTCCGAGATGCTCTCGACCGACACCACGCGCTCCTCGGCTTCCGTCTTGAAGATGCGAACGCCTTGCGTGTTGCGGCCCGCGATGCGCACGTCGTCCACCGGGCAGCGAATGAGCTGCCCGCCGTCCGTCACCAGCATGATCTGGTCCGAATGCTCGATCGCGAACGAGGCGACGAGGTTGCCGTTGCGCTCGTTGACGACCATGGCGACGATGCCTTTGCCGCCGCGCCCGCTGGTCCGGTACTCGTAGGACGAGCTGCGCTTGCCGAAGCCGCGCTCGGAGACCGTGAGCACGAACTGCTCCTTGGCCGAGAGCTCCGCGTAGCGCTCGGGCGAAAGCTCGTCGGCGCCAGCCTCCTCGACCTCCTCGGCATCGACCTCCGCCTCGACCTCCTCGGCCTCCTCGCCGACCTCGCTGCGCCGGATTTGCGCCGCCTGCTTGAGGTAGGCGGCCCGCTCGGCGGGCGAGGCTTCGGCATGCGTGAGGATGGCCATCGAGATCACCTCGTCGCCGTCATCGAGCTTGATGCCGCGCACGCCCGCGGAATCGCGGCCCTTGAACAGGCGCACCTCGTCCTTGATCAGGAAGCGGATGCAGCGGCCCTGCGCCGTCGTGAGCAGCACGTCGTCCGCGGGCGAGCAGATGGCCACCGACACGATGCGATCCGCCTCCGCCCCCTCCTCCGCGTCGAGTTTCATGGCGATCTTGCCGTTGCGGTTGATGCTCTCGAAATCGGAGAGCGCGTTGCGCCGCACGCCGCCGCTCCTGGTCGCAAACATGAGCTCGAGCCTCGACCAGGTCTCCTGGTCCTCGGGCAGCGGCAGGATCGACGTGATGACCTCGCCCTGCGCCAGCGGCAGGAGGTTGATCAGCGCCTTGCCGGACGCCTGCGGCGTCGCCGCCGGCAGCCGCCACACCTTCATGCGGTAGCACATGCCGCGTGACGAGAAGAACAGCACCGGCGTGTGCGTCGAGGCGATGAAGATCTGCGTCACGAAATCCTCGTCCCGCGTCGACATGCCCGCGCGCCCTTTGCCGCCGCGCCGTTGCGCGCGATAAGAGGAGAGCGGCACGCGCTTGATGTAGCCCTTGTGCGAGACGGTGACGACCACGTCCTCGCGCGCGATCAGGTCCTCGTCCTCGACCTCGCCCTCGATGTCGACGATCTCGGTCTTGCGCGGCGTCGCGAACTCGTCCCGGATCGCGGTCAGCTCGCCCTTCACGATCTCGACGATCCTCGCCCGCGACGAGAGGATGGCCAGGTAGTCCTTGATCTCCTCGGCGATCTTCTTGAGCTCGTCCCCGATCTCGTCGCGCCCGAGCGCTGTGAGTCGCGAGAGGCGGAGCTCGAGGATGGCCTTGGCCTGCTCCTCGGAAAGCTTGTAGGTGCCGTCGGGCGCCAGCCCGTGGCGCGGATCGGCGATGAGCTCGATCAAGGGCGCCATGTCCTTCGCCGGCCAGTTGCGCTCCATCAGCTGCGCCTTGGCCTCGGCGGGCGACGGCGAGGTGCGGATCAGGCGGATCACCTCGTCGATGTTGGCGACCGCGATGGCAAGGCCGACCAACACGTGCGCCCGCTCGCGCGCCTTCGTCAGCAGATGCCGCGTGCGCCGCGTCACCACCTCCTGCCGGAAGCTCGTGAACGCCTCGATGATGTCGCGCAGGTTGAGCTGCTCGGGCTTGCCGCCGTTGATCGCCAGCATGTTGGCGCCGAACGTGGTCTGCAGATCCGAGAAGCGGTAGAGCTGATTCAGCACCACGTCGGCGACGGCATCGCGCTTGAGCTCGATGACGATGCGCATGCCCTCGCGGTTGCTCTCGTCCCAGATGTCCGAGATGCCCTCGACCTTCTTCTCGCGCACGAGGTCGGCGATCTTCTCGATCAGCGTCTTCTTGTTGACCTGGTAGGGGATCGCCGAAACGATCAGCGCATCGCGGTCCTTGCGGATTTCCTCGACCTCGACCTTGGCGCGCATGACGATCGAGCCGCGGCCTTTGTGATAGGCGGCGAGCGTACCCTGCCGGCCGAGGATCAGGCCGCCGGTCGGAAAATCGGGCCCCGTTATGATCTGCGTCAGGTCGTCGACGCTCGTCTCCGGATTGTCGAGCATCAGGATACAGGCGTCGATCACCTCGCCGAGGTTGTGCGGCGGGATGTTGGTCGCCATGCCGACCGCGATGCCGCCCGCGCCGTTGACGAGCAGGTTCGGGAACTTCGCCGGCAGCACCGAGGGCTCCTCGAGGCGGTCGTCGTAGTTCGGCTTGAAGTCGACCGTCTCCTTGTCGAGGTCGTCGAGCAGATACTGCGCGATCTTGGAGAGGCGCGCTTCCGTGTAGCGCTCTGCCGCCGGCGGATCGCCGTCGACCGAGCCGAAGTTGCCCTGCCCGTCGATCAGCGGCACGCGCATGGAGAATTCCTGCGCGAGGCGCACCAGCGCGTCGTAGATGGCGAGGTTGCCGTGCGGATGGAAGTCGCCCATGGTGTCGCCCACCACCTTGGACGACTTCATGTGCTTCTTGTTCCAGTCGAGCCCGAGCCGCTGCATCGCGTAGAGGATGCGCCGGTGCACGGGCTTCAAGCCGTCGCGCACGTCGGGCAGCGCCCGCGAGATGATGACGCTCATGGCGTACTCGAGGTACGAGCGCTTCATCTCGTCGGTGATGAACACGGGACGGATGTCGCTCGGACCTGAGGCGCCGGGCCGGTCGCTGTTGTCGCTCAATGTGGAAGTCCTGGGTTCCGGCGCGGAGAGGGCTCAAGGTGCCGCCCGTCTCACTGCCGCGGGTCTGTGGAGTGAAGCTCTGAGTTTACCCGACCGGCCTTCCGCTGGGCAATCCTTGTGGGCGCCAAACGGCCCTCTCCTCCCCAAAATTGGGCTGGAACCAGACGCATTTTCCGGCATTTACCGCTGGCTGCGGCCACGCGCCTGTCAATAAGTCGCGCTTTCGGCGCGTCGGACCTTGGCTTTTCACCATTGCGTGCTTGAAACGCGCCGTACGTCATCTCACGTAGAGCGCGGATCGCGCGCCCCTAGGAATGGAAACCACATGAAGCACCTTACGCTGTTTGCCGTCGCCCTGCTCGCGGCCGCCCCCCTCGCCGCGGCAAAGGCCGACACCGTGTTCGTGCCGGCGCAGGCCGACACCGAATACCTCGCCAAGGACCACCTGATCGGCGCCAAGGTGACCGGCGCCGACGGCACCATCATCGGCGACGTCGAGGACCTGATCGTCACCGACCAGAACCAGGTCGTGGGCGTCGTCATGGGCACCGGCGGCTACCTCGGCTGGGCCGAGAAGAAGGTCGGCGTGGCGCTCTCCTCGCTCAAGTTCGAGGAGAAGGACGGCAAGCTCTCCGTCTCGCTGCCGGACCTCACCAAGGAGAAGATCGACGCCGCGCCGGAGTTCGCGCGCAAGCAGCCGCCGAAGTCGCTGTTCGATCGTGCGGCCGAGAAGATCAACGAGTTCTCGGACAAGTCGAAGCCGCAGATCGACGAGGCCAAGAAGCAGGCGCAGGAGGCCTACGACGCGGCCAAGGAAGCAGCCGGCCCTGCCTATGAGAAGGCCAAGGAGGCCGTCTCCGGCGCCATCGAATCCGCCAAGGAGGCGGTCGGCGGCACGGGC
>JBFXEP010000335.1:0-4241 GCA_050179995.1 Hyphomicrobium sp. | reverse complement strand
CTGAGCGCCGCGACGTAGGCGTTGAGATCGTCGGTCAGGAGCTCCTGGGAGATCTCTTTCGCGAGCTTGTCGGCCTCGGTCTTGGTGACGGCGGCGGCCGGCACGATGTCCTTGACCTGGAACACGACGCGGCCCGCCCTGTCGCTCGTCTCCGCGTAGGCGGCGCCGCCCTTGGGGAGCGCGAAGGCTTGCGCAACGGCTTCCGCCGTCAGCCCCGGCGGCGAGTGGTTGCGCTTGACGGTCTCGGAAAGCTCGGGCTTGCCGCCGGCGTCCGCTGCCACCTTGGCGAACTCCTCGCCCGCCTTGAGCCTGTCGACGAGCTTCTGCGCCAGATCGTTCATCGCCTTCGCCGTCTCGACCTCTTTGTAGACCGTCTTGACCTCGTCCTTGACCTGATCGAACTCCTTCTGCTTGCGCTCGGTGACCGACTGCACGTCGAACCACACGTAGGCCGGCCCCGGCAGCTCGACGGCATCGGGCTGGGTGCCGACGCCGGAGACGAACATCTCCTTGACCGCGATCGCGGCGTCCGGGATGTCGAGGGCCGTCTTGCCATCCGGCGTCTGGTTCTTGTTGTCGAGCGCCGCGATGTCCAAGAACTTGAGTTTCTGCTCGCCCCCGATCTCGGCCAGCGTCTTGCCCGCGTTGCGCCCTTCCTCGATCAGGTCGTAGCGCTCCTGGATGAGCCCCTCGGCGCGCTCGCCCGAGAGCTGGTCGCGCACTTTATCCTTCACCTCGTCGAAGGTGCTTTCCTTGCCGGGATCGATCTCGACGGCACGCACCAGCACGATGGCGAAACGCCCCTCGACCGGCTCCGAGAGCTTGTCGCGCTCGAGCGCGAACGCCGCGGCGGCGATCTTGGGATCGATGAGATCGCTCTTCGCCAGCATGCCGAGATTGACGTCGCTCTCGGTCGCCCCCTGCTCCTTGGCCACATCGAGGAAGTTCTTCTTGCCCTCGCTGATGTCCGTCCGTGCCTGCTCGGCGGTTGCCTTGTCCTTGAAGGCGATCTGCTGCAGGCGCCGCCGCTCCGCCTTGTCGTAGGAAGGCTTGTGGTCGGTGTAGTAGGCCTTGAGCTCGTCGTCGGTGAGCGTGACCTCGGACTTGAGCGAATCCTTGGACAGCACCAGCGCCGCCACCTTGCGGTACTCGGGCGTCATGAACTCGCCCTTGCGCGCCTCGTAGGTCCCCTTGAGCTTCGCCTCGTCCGGCTCCGCGACCGAGACCTTGCCGGGATCGATCGCCACCTGCTCGATGGTGCGCTGCTCCTCGCGATAGGCGTGCAGATCCTCCACCAACGGCTTCGGCGCCACGACGGCGGCGCTCATGGCCTCGAAGATCTGCGCGCGCAGCTCGTCGTCGCGCCTGAGCGCCATGAAGCCCTGCTCGCTGACGTTCATCTGTCTCAGGAGCCCGTCGAAGCCGAGCCGCGAGAACTTGCCGTCCGCCCCCGCGAAGTCGGGATCGTTCATCACCCCTTGCGCGACCGTCTCGTCGGAGAGCGACAGCCCGAGCTCGTCGGCATGCTTGCGCACCGCCGTCTGCGCCACCAGCCGGTCGAGCGCGCGCCGGTCGAGCCTCAGCATCAGCGCCTGCTCGGTCGTGAGCCGCTGGCCGCCCTCGAGCGTGATGCCGCGGATCTCGTTCTGGAAGGCGCGCTGGAAGTCGGTGACGGTCACCTCCTCGTCGCCCACATGGGCCACCGCGCCGCGTCCGAATCCGCGGAACACGTCGGCAACGTTCCAGAACACGCCGAAGCTCACGATCAGTATCGCGAACAACAGCTTGGCCAGCCAGCCTTGGGCGCCGCGTCGAAGGGCGTCGAGCATGAGAGAAAAAGCTTCCTGTGTAAGTGCGGGGGCGGCGAGCGCACGTTCGCCTGGGCTCGGCCGCCACCGCTTGCAGAAAAGGGCCAACCCGTCCATGACGGGCCTTTGTGGGCCTGATATGAAGCCCACCCCGCCGCCGAAAGCAAGACCGGTGCTGCGGGCCTGAAAATAAGTTAACTCGGACGCTTCGCCGATCCGGCGAGGGCCCGAGCGCGAGGGAGCAGCCCGCCCATGACCCCGCCCATGACGACGACGCCGATCCGGCCCCTGGTGGCGGGAAACTGGAAAATGAACGGCCTCGCCGCCGCCCTCGCCGAAGCGGCTGCCGTCCGCGACGCGCTCCCCGCTCTCGGCGCCGGAAACTCGGACGTGCCCCCCGACGTCATGATCTGCCCGCCGGCGACGCTCCTTGCGCAGATGGCCTATGCCACGCGCGGCTCGCCCATTCTCCTCGGCGCACAGGATTGCCACTGGGCCGCCTCCGGCGCCCATACGGGCGACATCTCCGCCGAGATGGCGAAGGACGCGGGAGCCTCCGCCGTCATCGTCGGCCACTCGGAGCGGCGCGCCGACCACGGCGAGCTCGACCGCGTCGTGCGCGCCAAGGCCGAGGCCGCCCATCGCGCCGGGCTCATCGCCATCGTCTGCGTCGGCGAGACCAAGGGCGAGCGGCTCGCGGGCCTCACCCTCGATGTCGTCGCGCGCCAGCTCGAGGCTTCGCTTCCCGACGCGGCGAGCGACGCCGAAACCGTCGTCGCCTACGAGCCGGTGTGGGCCATCGGCACCGGGCTCACCCCGAGCAACGCCGACGTGGCCGCCGTCCACGCCGCGATCCGCAAGGCCCTCGCCGCGCGCTTCGCCGCCGCGGGCCTGCGCATGCGCATCCTCTACGGAGGGTCCGTGAAGCCCGACAACGCCGCCGAGCTCCTGTCGCTCCCCGAGGTCAACGGCGCCCTCGTCGGCGGCGCGAGCCTCAAGGCGGCCGATTTCCTGGCCATCATCCGCGCCACGCCGTGAGACCGATGCGCGAATTTGATTGGCGTAAGTAACATCGCGGGTTGCACGCCGGACCAACTCCGGTCATCAAGGCGGACGATGCTGGCCGCGACACGAGGCTTGAGAATGCGGATCGAAGGGGCCGTCCCTGGCTTGGCCATGCTGCTGGTGCTGTTGCTGGTCCCGCCGGCCGCCGCCACCCCGCTCGCGCCCGAGGCCTGCGCCGCGCTCAAGACCGAGTACGCCGGCCTCGTCGCCGGCGGCGCCAAGGCGGACATGGACCGCGGCCCCGATTGGGCTAAATCCAACCTCGCCCCCGAGCGCCTCGGCAAGATCGAGCGCCTCATAGCCGTCGAGGAGCAGTTGAGCTTCCGCTGCGACAACCAGATGACCGCCCGCCCCGTGCTCAAGGAGCAGCCGAAGCTCGATCCCGACAAACCTGACAAGCCCGACGCCAAGGACACCAAGACGGTCACGCTCGAGAAGCGCACGCCGAGCAACATTCCCCCGCCGAAGCGCAAGGACATGGCGGCCGCGGCCAAGGCCGCAAGCGTGCGCAAGGAGAGCGCCGGCGACTAGGGAGAGGCAGCTCCGCCCCCCCTGCGGCGCAAAGTCTCGACCATAAACGGCCCATACCGTAGTGGTCCCATCTAGCTCTGCGTTCGCCGCTGATGTAAAAACCCGAGTTCCCCCCCATTCGCTCCTCCGGGAGCTTGGAGCTTTTCGCCTGATGACCACGGTCCTTCTCGTCATTCACATCATGGTTGCAGCCGCACTCGTCGGCGTCGTGCTGTGGCAGCGCTCCGAAGGCGGAGCACTCGGCATCGGCGGCGGTGGCGGCGGCTTCCTGACCGGCCGTGGCACGGCGAACCTGCTCACGCGCACGACCGCGATCCTGGCCGCCTGCTTCTTCCTGACCAGCATCCTCCTGACGCTGATCTCGCAGCGCTCGGCACCGACCGGCTCCGCCTTCGACGCGCCGGCATCCTCGACGGCGCCTGCCGCCCCCGGCTCCGAGTCCGCGCCCGCCGCCGGCGCGACACCCGCTGCACCCGCCGATCAGGCCCCCCGCGGCGGCATTCTCGACAAGCTGAAATAGCCGGCACGCCCTCGCTTCCTTTGGATGTGGCCGCTCCGCAACTGGCCATGTGGCGGCCCTATTGCTAGCGTGTCCCGCTTGGGGAGCGGAGAGTTCGGCCATGCATCGGTTCAGATTCGCGTTTGCGGGAGCGGCCCTGGCCCTGCTGACGGCAGCGGGCTGCGCGGGCGGCGGCGGGGCACCGACCGGAAGCCTTGGCGCCATCGGTCCCGGCACCGTCGGCTACGAGCCCTCGAACATCATGGCCAAATCCGGCTACTCCGAAACCGTGATCGCGCCCGACCGCTACCGCATTCAGATCAGAGGACCGGCCGCCA
>JBFXEP010000334.1:0-4265 GCA_050179995.1 Hyphomicrobium sp. | reverse complement strand
AGGTTGATCGACGCGTCCTCGAGAAAATCGACGCTGTCGGCGAACAGCGACACCGAGCCGATGGACAGCGCCACCGCGAACTCGATGCCGAAGTAGGCGAGGTTGAGCAGCGCCACAGTGAGGACGATCCGGCGAGCGCCATCGGCCTGGGTGGTCATCAAGAGCCCTCACACCGGCGGCGGATTGCGCTCGCCGAAGAAGCGCTGGTGCCAGTAGGGATAGGGCAGCGTCACCTCGCTCGCGGCATCGAGCTTGGCCACCTGCTCCGCCGTGAGGGCCCAGCCGACGGCCCCGAGGTTCTGCCTGAGCTGCTCCTCGTTGCGCGCTCCGATGACCACGGTCGACACGGTCGGGCGCTGCAGGAGCCAGTTGAGCGCGATCTGCGGGATCGACTTTCCGGTCTCGGCCGCGATCTCGTCGAGCGCGTCGACCACCTTGTAGACCTGCTCGTCGGCCACCGGCGGTCCGCTGTCGGCCGTCGCATGCAGGCGGCTCGTCTCGGGCAGCGGCTTCCCGCGGCGGATCTTGCCCGTGAGCCGGCCCCAGCCGAGCGGGCTCCATACGACGGCGCCGACGCCCTGGTCGAGCCCGAGCGGCATCAGCTCCCACTCGTAATCGCGCCCGATCAGCGAGTAGTAGGTCTGGTTGGCGACATAGCGCGGATAGCCGTAGCGGTCCGCGACCGCGAGCGATTTCATGAGGTGCCAGCCGGAGAAGTTCGACACGCCGACGTAGCGGATTTTTCCGGCCCGCACCAGGTCGTCGAGCGTCGAGAGCGTCTCCTCGACCGGCGTCGTGGCGTCGAAGCCGTGCAGTTGGAAGAGGTCGATGTAGTCCGTGCCGAGGCGGCGCAATTGCTCCTCAACGGTCTTGATGAGGTGAAAGCGCGAGGAGCCGACGTCGTTGGGCTTGTCGCTGAAGCGGAACGTGGCCTTGGTCGAGATGATCACGTCCGGGCGCCGGCCCTTGATCGCCTCGCCGAGGATTTTTTCCGATTCTCCGCTCGAGTAGACATCGGCCGTGTCGAACATCGAGAGGCCGGCCTCGAGGCAGATGTCGATGAGGCGGCGTGCTTCCGCGACGTCCGTGTTGCCCCAAGCGCTGAACAACGGCCCCTTGCCGCCGAACGTGCCGGCGCCGAAGCTCAAGGCCGGAACCGTGAAGCCAGATGCACCGAGGCGTCGGTATTCCATGTGTGTTCTCCATTAGACGACGATCGCTTCGGACCCTGGTCGCTCCGATCGCTGCGCCGTCTACGAGGCGCAGCGTGAATCGGCAGCGCAGACAACGTCGCTCCGATCGCTGCGCCGTCTACGAGGCGCAGCGTGAATCGGCAGCGCAGACAACGTCGCTCCGATCGCTGCGCCGTCTACGAGGCGCAGCGTGAATCGGCAGCGCAGACAACGTCCGAAGCGTGAATCATCAGTCTCATCAAAAGCTTAGAGCGCGATCACGACTCAATCAAAACGGATCGCGCTCTAAGAGGGCAATCGTTCACAGAACGATGGCGACACATGTAACGGATCATTCTCCCGGGTGGGAGCGCGTCTTTGCCGCTGGTCGCGACGCCGCTGCTGCGCCGGCGGGGCCGCGCTCACGGGCTCGCTGTAAGGTTTGATCGTCGGCGGCAGCCGCGAGAAGTCCGCCGGCGCCTTCCGCAATGAGAAGACCGCCGCCGGCTCTGCAACCCCGTCGTTCCGAGCGCCGCCTGCCTAGAAGGAGTTCTTGATCTCGATCACGGACGCGATTTCCCGGATACGGTCCTCCGCGATGCCGAGTTGGCGCGCAAGCTCCTCGATGTAGGCCTGCTCGTCCTCGTGCAGTTCGCGATCCGCAAACACGATGTCGACCGCATGCGCCAGCATGGACTCCGATTTGAGGCGGACATCGTCGGGATTCTTGTCGCCGTCGTGAAGGATCGCATTGCAGGCCGCGCCGAGAACCTTCTCGAGCCCGTCGCGATCGATCATCTGTTCGATCTTCTTGCGCAGCTCCGAGACGCGGATGACGCTGAGGCTGGAGAGCGTCTTCGTCCGGGCCGTCAGCGCGGCGAGCTCCTGGGCTTCCTCCGGACTGACCGAACCGTCCGCCCGCGCCGCCCCGATGAGAATGGCCAGGAATGCCTCCTCCTGGGAAAGGCTTGGAGCAACGATGCGATCGAAGAGTTTACGCTTTGGCTTCTGCGGTTGGACCGCTTCCAGCTTGAACAGGCGATCTGAGCGGGTCTTCAAGGACATGCACGACCTCCACAACACGACTTGAATATGTCTGGATCAAACAGGCGCAAGTATCGAACGATCGGCATTATCTGACATCTGACGGGCTTCGGCAATCGGCGATGTCCTCGATCCGTCGCGCAGGCCTCGTGCCCGGTCGTGTCGGCCCTAGGCGGGCCGGTGCCTGCGCCCCGGATTGGTCGGCAGCGTGACGACAGGATTTTCGACGGTGGCCGGAGCGTCCGGGGACACCGCCTTGGGGCGCGGCCGCACGCGGGGCCGCGATCGCGGCGGCGGAGCCTCGGGTGCGTTGGAGGCGGCGCGGCGCGACACCGGCACCGTGTTGGCCCAGCCGTAGGCCAGCATGGTGATGATGGCGGAGGCGGCGAAGAAATAGACGCCCGGCAGCACGGTCGCCTCCGTGTATCCCGACGAGTTCACGTAGAAGATCATCAGCGCCAGCACCATGACGTCGGTCATCGAGTAGCGGCCGAGCCATTCCATGGTCGAGATGGACCGCTTGCGGAACTCGGGCGGGATGTCGGGCGAGGTAACCAGCGTAAGGAGATAGAAGAGCTTGAGGAACGGGAAAAAGATCGAGAACAGGAACAGCACCACCGTCAGGAAGTACTCCTGGTTCTCGAACAGCGCCCAGATGATGGTCGCGATCGAATGCTCGTTGGTCCACACGTAGACGGTGGTGAAGCGGATCACTGGCAGGATGATGCCGAGCGCGAAGAACACCGTCGCCAGGATGATGAGGAACGAGAGCACGAAGTTGCGGAACGGCGAGATCTGCCGCACCAGCGCTGATTGCGTGGGAGGGTCCTCCGGCAGCCGCGCCGCCATGCCCTCGGTTCTGAGCCAGGCGTAGGAGAGGATCATCAGCACCACGGCGGCGGTGAAGTAGTAGACCCCCGACAGGCTGGCCGCGTCGTAGACGCCCTGCGCCTTGATGAAGAAGATGGTGAGCGCCAGCACCAGCACGTCGTGCATCGACCACTTGCCGAGCCACTCGAGCGCCTTGAGGCGGCGGCTCTGGTGCGTGAGCTCGGCCGCCGGCAGCGTGGAGATCAGGAGCAGGTAAAGGAGCTTCAGGATCGGCAGCACGATCGAGAACACGAGCACCGTGCCGCCGAGGAACGTCTGCCCGTCGCGGATCAGCACCTCGACCGTCGAGAGCAGCGAATGCTCCGTGCTCCAGAACACGTACTTGGTGAGGCGGATGATCGGCAGCGAGATGCCGAGCGCGAGGCAGACCGCGGCGCCGATGATTGCGAGGCTCAACAGGAAGCGCCGCCCGCCCAGTCGCATCGTTCCGCCCAGCGTCCTATCTGCCCGACCGCATTTTTCCGTCCCGAGTAGAAGGCGCCCCGGCGGCAAAACTTTGTCAACTGGTACGTCGGGCGCAACGGTCAGCCTGCGCGAGGGGCCCTTACCGAGACGCGTCTGGATCCCGGCCTCCGCCGGGATGACGGTTGAAACTATGGCAGACGGCTTGTCGCGCAAAAACCCACGTCACCCCGACGTCATGGCGGAGCCATGCTTCCCATGGACGGCCGGGATCCAACCACGTGCGAGTTTACCGCAAGCTCTCCTCCCCGCCGCGCCGACAGCGGAACAGCGCGCGACCTCAGCCGTGCGCCGTGTGGTGGATGCCGCGCTCGTGGATCAGCGCGTGCAGCTCGCCGGCCTGGAACATCTCGCGCACGATGTCGGCCCCGCCGATGAACTCGCCCTTGATGTAGAGCTGCGGTATGGTCGGCCAGTTGGTGAAGGCCTTGATGCCCTCGCGCAGGCCCTGGTCGTCGAGCACGTTGACATCCTTGAACGGCACGCCGAGGTGGTTGAGGATCTGCACCACCTGGGCCGAGAACCCGCACTGCGGAAACTTGGCCGTGCCCTTCATGAACAGCACCACGTCGTTGCTGGAGATGGTGTTTTTGATGGCGTCGTGGACGGCGGATTCGCTCATGGCAGAACCTTCCTCGTGTGCGGATGCTGGCGGCCCCAGCGGCAATTCTGGGGCTAGATGTGGCGTGGGCGCGG
>JBFXEP010000333.1:0-4271 GCA_050179995.1 Hyphomicrobium sp. | reverse complement strand
TTCACCTGGCCGGCGAGCTGGATGGCGCCGCCGAAGAGCAAGAGCTTCTCGGTCAGCGTGGTCTTGCCGGCGTCGGGATGCGAGATGATGGCGAACGTGCGCCGGCGCGCGATCTCGTGGGCGAGGATCGCCTGCGGCGAGGCCGCGGGCTTGCGCTGGGCCGGAGCCGCTGCGTTGTCAGCGGACGGCGCAGTTGCCGCCGTTTCCGCCGTGGTGTCGTCGCTCATAAATCCTGCTCGAAAGGGTCGATTTGCCGGGCTCTATAGCACCGTTTGCCCAGAAAACCAGAATCCGCCCTCAACCCTCCGGCTTAAGGGACCTGGCGAGGTTGGGGGTGACAGCATGATTCTACAGCCGTATCTGGATCCCGGCCTCCGCCGGGATGACGGTGAGTGATGGCGAGCCGTCACAAACATTACGTCACACCGGCGAAGGCCGGTGCCCAGACACGTCTCAAATATGCGTTGTCTCCTCCTGGCGCGCTAAGCCAGCTCGGCGAGAATGCATTTCAGGATGCCGTAGTCGAAGCGGCCGTCCAGGGCGGCGTGGGCGGGGCCGAGCTTGCCACTGTCGAGCGTGCCGAGGCGCTCGAAGACCGCCAGGATCTCGTCGACATCGGCCGGGTCGAGGTCGATCACGTCGCCCGACGCCACGATGCCGGCCTCGATGGCTTCGGCGAAGTGCGTGTAGACGGTCGAGACGTCGAGGCTCCGCTCGGCGGCGATCGCCTCCGGCGCGCGGCCGGCGAGGTGCAGGGCGAGGGTCTGGTTGACGGTCGACGACAGGCGGTTGTCGAGCGCGGGCTGCGGGGCGAAGCGCGCGATCGCCTCCAGGAACGCCGTGCCGTAGCGCTTGATCTTGCTCGCGCCGAGGCCGGTGATGCCGTGCAGCCCTTCCTCGTCGGCGGGACGCCGGCTGGCGAGCTCGGCGAGCGTCTTGTCGTGGCAGATGACGTAGGGCGGCAGCTTGGCTTCGGTGGCGAGCTTGAGCCGCAGCGCCTTCAAGGCGTCGTAGAGCGGACGGTCGGCGGCCGAGACCTTGCTCGCGGCTGCGGAGGCCTTGGCCTTGCCCTTCTTCTCGCGCACGGGCGCCAAGCGGAGCATGAAGGTTTCCTCGCCGCGCAGGAGCGGGCGCGCCTTCTCGGTCAGTTGCACGGTGCCGTGCCCTTCCTCGTCGGAGGCGAGGTAGCCCAAGGCCGTGAGCTGGCGGAACAGGCTGCGCCAGACCGCGGCATCGGTTTCCTTGCCGATGCCCCAGACCGAGAGCCGGTCGTGGCCGTTGCGGGCCGCGCGCTCGTTCTCCTTGCCGGCCAGCACGTCGATCAGGTAGCCGACGCCGAAACGCTGATCGGTGCGATAGGCCGCCGAGAGCGCCATGCGGGCCAGCGTGGTGCCGTCGGTGGTCTTGGGCGGCTCGAGGCAGTTGTCGCAGTTGCCGCATGGCTTTTCGGTTTGCTCGCCGAAGTAGGCGAGGAGGAGCTGGCGGCGGCAGGTGACGGCCTCGCACAATCCGACCAGCGCGTCGAGCTTCTGGCGCTGGGTGCGCTTGAAGAGCTCCGAGCCCTCGCTTTGCGCGATCCACTGCGTCTGCTGGATGATGTCCTGCATGCCGTAGGCGAGCCACGTGTCGGCGGGTTCGCCGTCGCGTCCGGCGCGGCCGGTCTCCTGGTAGTAAGCCTCCATGGAGCGCGGCAGGTTCAGGTGGGCGACGAAGCGCACGTCCGGCTTGTCGATGCCCATGCCGAAGGCGACGGTCGCCACCATGATGATGGCGTCCTCCTTCAGGAATCGCTCCTGCGCCTCGCGCCGCACCTCGGCATCGAGGCCCGCGTGATAGGCCAGCGCCGTGCGGCCCTTGCGGGTGAGCCACTCCGCCGTCTCCTCGACCGACTTGCGGGAGAGGCAGTAGACGATGCCGGCGTCGCCCGCATGCTCGGACGAGATGAAGCTCCAAAGCCGCTCGCGGGCGCTCACGGAGCCCATTTCCGCAATCGTGTAGCGGATGTTGGGGCGGTCGAAGCTGGCCACGAAGCGGCGCGCGTTCCCGAGGCAGAGCTCGGTCGCGATCTCCTCGCGGGTGCGTGCGTCGGCGGTGGCGGTCAGCGCGATGCGCGGGATTTTCGGGAAGCGCTCGGCAAGCACCTTGAGCTGGCGGTACTCGGGGCGGAAGTCGTGGCCCCATTGCGAGACGCAGTGCGCCTCGTCGATGGCGAAGAGGGCGATCTCGGCGCGCTCGAGGAGGCGCAGCGTGCGCTCCTGCACGAGGCGCTCAGGCGCCACATAGAGAAGGTCGAGGTCGCCGGCTGCGAGCGCGCGCTCGATCGCGTCCTGCTGGCTCCGGTCCTGGGACGAGTTCAGGAAGGCGGCGCGGACGCCGGCCTCCTTGAGCGCATCGACCTGATCCTGCATGAGGGCGATCAGGGGCGAGACGACGAGGCCCGTGCCGCGGCGCACGAGGGCCGGGATCTGATAGCAGAGCGACTTGCCGCCGCCGGTCGGCATCAGGGCCAAGACGTCGCCGCCTGTGATCAGGGTCTCGATGATCTCGGCCTGGTGCGGGCGGAAGCGCGCGTAGCCGAACACCTCCTCGAGTACGTGCTGGGCCTCGGCGAGACTCGGCGCGGGTGCGAGCGGCAGAAGGTCCGGGGACTTCCGCAAGGCGGATGGCGGCATGCGAGCATCCTGGGCCGCATCCGGAGGTCAGCGGACGGGCGCGTTGGCGTTGGTTGCGCAAGCTAGCGCGATTCTCCGTAGCGGCCGGGTTTGCGCACGTGCATTTCGGGGCATTTCGAACTTGGCGCCGAGGGCTTACATTCGGCGCGCGTCAGGGGCTCCGTTTCACCCCACCCTCCGTGGCGCCATTCGCCTGGAGGGGGGCGGCCTGAATATGCCGAATACGGCCGCTGGGCTCCTGGCGCTTCATCCCTGCTCGTCCGTGTCGTGTGGGTTGCGGGTGCGCCACAGCCACCGCCAAAGGTGAGCACTAATGCGCGTTTAGTGACTAAGCGCCTATCCGAATCAGGGGAATAGCGGTTAGGCAGGTCGCCAACGGTTTGCGTACGGCCTTATCGATCGCCTTATTTTGGGGATGCTGATATGTGGTACGCACGGTTCCTGAGGTCGCCCGCGCGCATTCTCGCGCTTCCTCTGACGGCCTTCCTGCTGGCGCCGGGCGCGGCCATGGCGCAGTCGCCATGTCTCTATGACTCCGGCGGTTTTCTCTACACATACTATGGAGAGTGCGCAGGATCGGCCGTCGGTGCGACGAACGTCGGCGTCGGTCTGTCGGCGTTCGGTGAGGGGTTCGTCTCTCAGCAGCTCAATTTCGGAGCCGGCATGGGCGGCTTCGCCACTCCGACAGGGCGCCTTCGCCATACGGAGCACGATGGTCTCAAAGAGAAGAGCACCGGCTTGCGCGCCGAGGGTTTCGAGATCGACGAAGGGTCAATTTTCGCGAGCGGGAACTATGACCTGCCGGGAACATACTTCGGCGGCAGGGTGCGCGTCAGCGGCCTCGCGGGCTACAACCGTTTCTCACTGGATAGCGATCTCGCTCCGGGGGGCGTGACGCGCGGCCAGATCGACATCGATGCCTTCATCTACGGTGGCAGCTATCTGTGGAGCCAGGGCTCTTTTTACAGCATGTCGCTCATCATCGGCGTGACCGGCGACGCGGACGCGGTCGATGGTCTGACGGGCGGCAACTATTCCTATGACGTTTCCGGCTACTTCTCGAACAGCGTGACGGGCTACACGTTCGACTGGCCCGGGAACGGCTGGAAGTTCGACGCACGCGTCGGCCTCGGCCACTACGACGTCGAGACGGATAGCTTCGCATTTGCTGGCGGCGGCGGTACGATCAAGGGCGTGGCGGAAGCCTGGAACGCCTCGATCACGGGCACGCTGTTCACGCTCGTCGACTACAACGGCGGCACGATGCGGCCCTACATCCTCGCGTCGTACAAGAATGTTTTCGACGAGGAGATCGAGGTCAAAGGCGACTTCGTGGCCGACTTCGAGCAGGCGAACGACTTCGGCAAGGTCGAGCTCGGCTTCGACTACGTGAAGGGCATGCTGACCTACGGGGCGGCGGGATACACCGAGTTTTCGGCGGACGAGACCACCATCGGTGCGCGGCTCGGGGTTTCGGTGAAGCTCCAGTAAGGGTCCGACGGACGGTTGGTTAACGAAGAGGCAGGCATGATCTCATGCCTGCCTCTTTCTTTAGGGCGGCCTATTTCCTCTAGGCCGCATGGGCGCGCTTGTCCCGCG
>JBFXEP010000332.1:0-4277 GCA_050179995.1 Hyphomicrobium sp. | reverse complement strand
GCAATGGTGGGTGTGCACAGATTCGAACTGTGGACCCGCTGATTAAGAGTCGCGGCACTTTGTAGCGACTTCAACGGCTGTTACCACTTTGGTGCCTTAAAGCGGCTCATGGAAACGCACGCGAAATCAACGTGGGCACGGGCGGAATGGTAACACTACGCGGCGCCGGATGCCTAGCGTCTCTTGCCCCGGCTGCCCTTCCGGTGCGCCACCTCGAGCTTGGCGATCGCCGAATGCGCCATGCGCCTCTGGTCGGCTTCCTTCGTGTAGTGCTCGACCATCTCGATGGTCGCATGCAGCGTGATCGATGCAATCTCGTGCGGGCTCGCGCCGGCTTCCGCCAGGGCCGCCGAAGTCGTCTTGCGCAGGCCGTGGAAATGCAAATCATGCAACCCGAGACCGTCGAGCCAGGCACGAAACTCCTCGGAGAAGGCCCGCTCCGTCCAGCGCGCGCCGTCGGCCTTGGTCACGAACAACACGCCTGACTTCGGCAGCTTATCGAGATAGGCCTTGAGCAACGAGAAAGCCGGGATGTAGCCCGAGCGCTCCGTTTTCCTGCGGCGGACGTTGAAGCCGCGCCCATCATAGATCGGGCGCGCCAAGTGCAGCACGTCGCCGAGGCTCTGCGCCGTCCACAGGCCGATCATGTAGGCCGTCATGACGTGAGGTGGCGGCGATGACGTCTCGAAGGCTGCGCGCGCCTCCGCCGGCCAGCGCTTGAATTCCTCGGCGTCGTTGATGCGTTCGATTTTCTCGGCCGGGTTCACCTCGACATAGCCGAGGTCGACGCCGATCCGGAAGCAGCGGGCGACGACAGACACCCAAAAATCGGCCGCCCGCGTGCCGCGCGTGGCGATCTTGTTGCGCAGCTTGATGATCGCCGGCCGCTTGATCGACTTCGCCGGGAATCGGCCGAGGGCCAAGCCGAGGTGATCGAGCGCACGCGCATAGTCGCGCTGGGTCTTTGCCGCCAGCGTTGCGAATTCCGGTGAGGCCTTGAAATCGCGGATCAGCGCATTGACGCTGCCCTCGGCGCAGCGCTCGCGTGCGCTGGGCTTCTCGGTTCCTTCCAGCGCCTGGGCATAGGCGGCGAAGAATTCGGCGCTGGCCGGGTCCGGCGGCAGCTTCGTGTACGCGCCGCGGAAGCGAAAATAGAGGTGCACGCGGTCGCCGCGCGGGATGCGCTTCACGTATTTGGGCAGGTCAGACGGCATACTCGTCGATCGCCTTGTCGATCTCCTCGCCGAGATCGCGAGCCGGCGAAGTATCGGCCGCCCCGATGGCGCGGGCAAGGGCATCGCGCGACCAGACCTTGCGCCTGGCTTTGAGCGGCAGCGGGCCCGGCAGCGTGCCGGCTTCGACCTCGGCGAGGAAGGTATTCGGCGAGATGCCGACGTAAGCGGCCGCCTCGTCGAGCGACAAGCCGCCGGGCTGGATGCCACGGCGGCTCAGGTCCTCGCGAATGGCGCGCCTCGTAGCCATCAGGTGGGCACCTCCGCGCTGGGGCGGGTGCGGGCGGCTTCGGTGGCGTGGCGCGCGGCGGCGGCTTTCATGGCTGCGAGCGAGCCCTCGTCGAGGGGCGTACCGCCTGGCCCGCCGAAGCGGGCGAGCAGTTCGAGCTGCCAGATGTCGCCGACCTTGAGGATGCGGTAGGTGGTGCCGCAGGGCGCGCGGCCCATGTAGCGACCGGGCTTAAGCTTCTCCCAGGCGATGCGCTGGGGCGCGGGAGGCGGGCCGAGGGCGTCGCGCTCGTGCTCCTCGGCGAGCGCCTTCATGTCGGCGAGCCAGCCTTCAGAGACCCGCTGGCCATCGTCGTAAATTGAATCGAAGCGATAAAGCGCCCAACGGCCGTCGTCGCAATCCATGCGGCGTGCGATCTGGTATTCGATGCCGCTGCGGCCGACGGCCTGCAGGCGCGTCGGGCGGACGTCGGACCACTGCAGGAGGGCGCGGGTCATTGCTCACCCCCGTTGGTTCCGGAACGTCCCGTGTCCGGAAAAACCTTGCCCTCCTTCGGAAACGTCTTTCCAGACTGTTCTGGTAACGTGCTCGTGTCGCGCGGCTTGAACCGCACGAGGGCGAAGCCGTCGACGAGGACGGGCACGCGGCGATCGTCGCCGACGACGAGAAAGTCGAAGCCGCTCTCGGTGGCGCTGGTCGACCACGCCATGACGGCCGAGCCCTTGCCGATCATCGCCTCGATGTCGTCCCAGAGGTGCTCGCGCACGCGCCGGCCGTAGGTGCCGACGTAGGTTCCGGCGCGGATCTCGGCAAGCCACAGCGAGAGGCGGCCGCGGAGGCGTGGAGGCGCGTTCTCGCAGACGACGACGATCATGGTGCCGTCTCCGTCGCTTTAGCGCGTCTTGTGCTTTCACGTTTCTCCAGCGCGACATCTGGATGGCAAGCGAATCCGAAGGTCTCTCTGTGCCAGTTCCATGCCGCCATGGCCTCCATCGAGACCTCGACCGCGCCGACGGCGATAGCCAGCCGCTTTTTGGATTGTGTGATATCGAAGTGCTCCCAGGACGCCTTCATGCCGGGAAGGCCGGTGCCGGGTGGGCGCTGGAACCACTGCCGGTCGACGCCGATTTTATCGACCATGGCAAACAGCTCTTCGCGCGTGTCGGCGAAGAGGTGGCTCATCACGTAGCGGCGCCCCTTGACGTGGGTCGGCAGGAATCCGGCACGCATGGTGTCGACGTAGACCGCCATCACGCTGCCTCCTCGGTCACGGGAATCGCGGGCGGGCCGGCCTCGGGCGCGTCGGCGGGGGCCTCGACGCCGGAGGCGGCCAGCATGTCGTGGATGGCGGGAACGATCAGATCGAGCGTTCGCTCGCGGCGGAAGGCGTCGCGGCAGGCATGGCGCACCGCCACGTCAGGGCGGACTTCCTTTTGCGCCGCCGATTCACGCCCTCGCTGATAGGCGCTCGGGCGATCGGGGCGCGGATCCTCACCGCGCGCGATCGCCCCCGCGATCTTGAACGCCGCCGGCACCACGGTCTCGAACTTGAACAGGTCCGCGACGTCGAACACGAAGGCGCGCGGGTTGCCCGAGTGCAGGAAGCCGATCGACGGCGCGTAGCCAGCGGCGAGGATGGCCGCCTCGGCCAGCCCGTAGAGGCAGGCGGTGGCGGCCGAGAGGCATTTGTTCGGCACGTCGGCCGCGCGCCACTGCTTGGAATCGTAGTTGCGCCCTTGCCAATCGACTCCGTGCTCGGCGGCGAGGCGCTTGTAGGCCTCTCGTACGCGCACGCCCTCCATGCCGCGCAGCTGCTCGATCGAGCGGCGCTGGGGCGCCTCCTCGCCGAAGCGGAACGCGTACATGGCGCGCACGACGTTGAGCCGCAGCGTGTCGTCGAGCGCGATGCGCGCCTGGTGCAGCAGGTGGCGCGCGGAGGCACCGCCCGGCTCGGTTGCGGAATAGATGCGAACGCCGCCCTCGCCGGTCCAGACGATGAGGCAGCCGAGCTCGGCGCAGAGCTTCACCGCCGCGTGCGAGATGCGCGTGCCGGGCTCGAGCATGAGGCAGGTGAGGCCGGCGACGGGGATCGGCGTGCGCCCGTCGGCGTCGATGAGGACAAGGCCGCCGTCGTCGCGGTCGATGTTGCCGTGCTCGAGGAAGAGCACGGAGGCGCGCTCGCGGATCGGCGTGCGGCGGAGTGGGATGTAGCTGGTCACGGCGTCGTGTGTCTCCTGTTGTTGAAGGCCAGCGATCTGCGGCCCCCTTCCTCGAATTGCGAAGCAGCCCGCGCGGCCCCCCCCCTCGTGCTCGTGGACGCGCCCTGCCCGAATTGCTGCAAAGAAACTCAACGATCGGCCCCCCCTCGTGCTCGTGGACGCGCCTGGGGGTCGTGGGATATTGGTAGTCAAACCCGAGGCCCCCCCTCGTGCTCGTGGACGCGCCATAGTATTAACTCGGTCTTTCTATGAACGATCAGGCCCCCCCTCGTGCTCGTGGACGCGCCTACGCCTCCGGCGCGGCATGAAGTTCCAGGTCAGGCCCCCCCTCGTGCTCGTGGACGCGCCGTCGGCCTCGTAGATCTGCGTCGCGTCGAAATCCGGCCCCCCCTCGTGCTCGTGGACGCGCCGCTGGTCGAGAAGGTGGGCCGCATCGATCTCCAGGCCCCCCCTCGTGCTCGTGGACGCGCCGAGAGATTGTCGGGCGGCGGCTTCGATTTCTTCGGCCCCCCCTCGTGCTCGTGGACGCGCCGCTGCATGAGTGCGTCTCCAGCCTCGAGCCTTAGGCCCCCCCTCGTGCTCGTGGACGCGCCGATC
>JBFXEP010000331.1:0-4287 GCA_050179995.1 Hyphomicrobium sp. | reverse complement strand
GACGCTCTTCCGATCTCTCGTCGGAGACCTGGGTCTCGCTGGTCTCCGCCTGACCGAACAGGCGGAACACGAGGCGCGTCGAGGCGTCGAGCAACGAGACGGCCGGGCTTGCAATGCCGGAGAACGCCGTCATGGCCGGGGCGACGGCGCAGGCGATGCGCTCGGCATTGCGCAGCGCGATGTTCTTCGGCACGAGCTCGCCGACGATCACGGAGAGATAGGTGATGACGGCAACGACCGTGCCGTATCCGAGCCAGGCCGCGGCGGTGTCGGGCAGCCCGGCGTCGCGCAGCGCCGTATAGGCATACTCGCCGAAGGTCTCGCCCGAGTAGGCGCCGTTGACGATTCCGATCAAAGTAATGCCGATCTGCACCGAGGAGAGGAAGCGTCCGGGGTTGGCCGAGAGCGCCAGCGCGCTTGAGGCACCGGTTCTCCCGGCGGCGGCCATGGCCTTGAGGCGGGGCTGACGGGACGAGACGACGGCCAGCTCGGACAGGGCGAAGGCCCCGTTCAAGAGAATGAGGCCGAGGACGATCAAAATTTCGATCAAAGCGTTCGTGGCCGATCTGGCGAGATGAGAAAATCCGTCCGGGAATTTCCGGACGCGCGCCCAGATCAGGCCGCTCTCCATGTTGCGAAGCGCCGGATGCTATAGGGCAGGGGCCAACGGGTCAATGCGGGCGCGCTCGTAGAGCGCGCCGCTTGGCGATAGCGGCGTCAGGCGCCGGGCTTTCTGAACAGGGCTGCTGCCGCGCTCTCGTGGGCGCGTTTTCTCGCGAGCTCCGCCTCGACGCGCGCGATCTCGGCTGCAAAGGCCGCAATGCGCTGCTCGAGCTCGGCGACCGACAGCGTCTCGAGATTTTCGCCGACGCTCGCCGTGGCCGGCTTCGGCGGGGGCTTGAGGTCATCCCAGTCCATGGCGCACTCCCGTCGCGTGTTGTGGCTTTTTTGTGCAGCAGAGCGTGACACTTTCGCGCGGTCCGCTCAAGGTGCGCGGCGTATGCGGTTCGGGTTGTCGGATAGTGCCGCGGCGGGTATGCACGCGACAGCGTATTTTCGAGGAGCTTGCTCATGAGCGCGCTGCCGCAGACGATGACCGCCGTCGCCATCGAGGGCAAGGGCGGGCCCGAGGTGCTGGTGGCCGGCGAGCGGCCGGTGCCGGTGCCTGGTGCGGGGCAAGTGCTGATCAAGGTGGCCGCCGCGGGCGTCAACCGGCCGGACGTGCTGCAGCGCATGGGTCTCTATCCGGCGCCCAAGGGGCACTCGGAGCTGCCGGGTCTCGAGGCGGCGGGCACGGTGGCGGCGGTCGGGCCGGGCGCGGAGCGCTTCCGGATCGACGCGCCGGTGATGGCGCTGCTCAATGGCGGCGGATACGCCGAATACGCGCTGGCCGAGGAGGCGGCGACGCTACCGGTGCCGCCGGCCATGTCGCTGGTCGAGGCGGCGGCCATCCCCGAGGCGTTCTTCACCGTGTGGCACAACGTGTTCGAGCGCGGGGGCCTCACGAGCGGCGGGTGGCTGCTCGTGCACGGCGGCACGAGCGGCATCGGCGTCACGGCGATCCAGCTTGCAGTGGCGCTCGGCGCCAAGGTGATCGCTACCGCGGGCTCGCCGGAAAAATGCGCGGCCTGCCTCGGGCTCGGCGCCGTCCGCGCCGTGAACTATCGCGAGGAGGATTTCTTCGAGGCGGTCAAGGCGGAGACGGCCGGGCGCGGCGTGGACGTCGTGCTCGACATCGTGGGCGCTGCGTATCTGGAGCGCAACCTGCGCTCGCTCGCGGACGACGGACGCCTGGTCAACATCGCGCATCAGGGGGAGTCCAAGGCGACGCTCGACATGATGCGCCTGATGCTGAAGCGGCTGACGGTGACCGGCTCGACGCTGCGCATCCGGCCGACGGAGGTGAAGGGGGGCATCGCGCGCGCGGTCGAGGCCAACGTGCTGCCGCTCATCGTGGCCGGCAAGGTCAGGGTGGTGATCGACAGCACGTTTCCGCTTCGCGAGGCCGCGGCGGCGCACGCGCGCATGGAGACGAGCCAGCACATCGGTAAGATCGTGCTGACAGCGGGATAGGCTGTTTGGCCATGGAGCTTACCCTCCTTGCTGAGGCCGAGCTTGACCGTGTGAAGCCGCTTTGGCTCGCGTATCGCGCCGGCCGGCTCAGCGGCTCGGACGTCGCTGCGCCGCTCGTCGGTGCGGAGGCGTCGTGGGCGCGCCGCAGGCAGCTTTATGAGACTGTCCTTGCGGACGGCGGGGCCGTGGTCGCCGCGCATGACGGCGAAGCCGATCACGGCTATGCGGCCTGGCGGCCCGTGCGCATGCCCTGGCCCGCGACCTTCGACACGGCGCCTTGCCTTGCCGACTTCACCTCGCTTGTCGTTTCGGAAGGCCGCGCCGACGTCGCGGATCGCCTGGCGACGCGTATGGAGGAGATGGCGGCTGCCTTGTGGCTTCGCAACGGCATCGCGAGCGTGAACTCCGCCGACACAAGGCTGATCTCGTTCTATCGCCGGCGCGGGTTCACGCCGGTGTGGACCATCCTCGCGCGTTTCGACGCGAGCGTGCCGACGACGCAGGACGGGGGCAGCTTCGCTATCTCCGAGGTGCCGGCGCATGAGGTCGACGAGCTGCGCAGCCTGTGCGATGCGCTGCACGATCATCACCGGCGGGTCGCCGGGCATCTGGCTCCGTTCGTCGCGCACGAGCGGTCGTGGGCCGTGTTCAGGCCGTACTTTCTCGCTTCCGCCGAGCGGGGTCTGGCCTTGCGCGCCGGCGCGGGGAGTGCCCCGTCCGGCATGGTCACCGCGACGCTGCTCGAGGACGCGCCGCTGGTGACGGATGTGTGGGCCGTGCGCGGCGACATGGTCGAGATCGAGGTGCTCGCGGTCGCCGAGGCGGCGCGCGGCCGCGGACTGGGCAAGGCGCTGATGCGGGCGATCGATGTCCGGCTCAAGGAGGCGGGCATCCGCAATCAGATCGTCGGGGCGTTCGCGCCGAACCACGGCGCGGTCAAGCTCTATCTCGACCTCGGCTTCAAGTCCGCCGTGCTGCAGCTTGCGAAGTTCGACGCCGGCCGCTGACGAACTGATCCCCTCTCCCCGCCTGCGGGAGAGCAAGCGTCACCACACGAGCGCCGGCATGGCGGCGATGGGGCGCATGCCGGGCGAGGGAAACAGCTCCGCGAGCGTCTCGCCCGTGATGCCGCCCGGTGCGTGCACGCCGCTGGCGATGAAGATGCTGTCGAGGCCCGCGCCCGCCGCGCCCTTGATGTCGGTGCGAACGCCGTCGCCGATGGCGAGGATGCGCTCCCTGGGCACGCGCTTGCCCCTGAGCTGCTCGATCAGCGCGAAGGCCAGGTCGTAGATCGGGAGGTAGGGCTTGCCGGCATAGGCGACGCTGCCGCCCTTGGCGGCGAATTCCTGGGCGAGCGCGCCCGCGCAATAGATGATCCTCGAGCCGCGCTCGACGGTCAGGTCGGGGTTGGCGCACACCATCGGCAGGTTGCGCTCGGCGAGGCTCGTGATGAGGTCGGCGTAGTCTGCCGGCGTCTCGACCTCGTCGTCGAAGAGGCCGGTGCAGCAGACGGCGTCGGCGTCGCCCGGGCTCGAGAGCGTGACGTCGAGGCCGTCGTAGAGCGGAAGATCGCGTTCGGGGCCGAGGTGGTACACGCGCTTGCCGGCATACTCCGCGACGCGTGCGCGGGCGGCATCGCCCGAGGTCAGGATGGCGTCCCAGGCGAAGCGCGGCACGCCAATGCGCTCGAACTGGGTGGCGACGCTCGCCGCCGGGCGCGGGGCGTTGGACAGCATCACGACCGTGCCCCCCGCGAGACGAAACCGTGTGCAAGCATCGCAGGCGGGGGCGAAAGGCACCTCGCCGTTGTGGATCACGCCCCAGATGTCCGTCAGCCACACGTCGCGGGCCGGCGCGAGGCCGGCGATGGAGGTGAGGACCGGGATGGGATCGGGCGAGGCGGGCGGCGTTTGCATGCCCGCATGGGTAGCGGGTCACCCCGGGCGGAGCAAGCGCCAGCGGCGCCTGCTCCAACGGTGGTGCTATGCCGCCACGGTCGTGCCGCGGGCGCGGTCGTTGGCCACCTCGGCGCGCACCGGACGCGGGCCGCCGAACAGCTGGCCCTGGCCCAACAGCACGCCGAAACCAAACACGCGCGCGAGCTTGTCGTCGTCGTCGATGTGGTCGACGACGAGAGTCATGCCGTGCTGGGCGAGGTGACGGCAGACGTCGGCCGAGGAGATGCGCCCGCTCGGCGCCGGCAGGCCCTCGAGG